>NZ_JBHXME010000020.1:0-17228 GCF_042721125.1 Streptomyces sp. NPDC058469 | reverse complement strand
TTATTTCTCTGGGTTTCCGGTTGCCCCCCGGGGGGCGGGGGGGGTTAACCTGGGGTGGGGGGGGGCGACTGCTCCGCCGCCCGCAACGGCCACGCCATCACGCGGGGCCAACTGACCGAGCTCGGCGCCCCCAGCCACGACCGGTTCCGCGTCCTCGCTTCACAGGCCGCGCAGTCCACCGACCATCCCGGGCCGGACCGCCGGCCGCAAGGTTCTCGGTGCGTCGGTCGGCCGGCCCAGTCGCGGTAAGGGCTTGCGCACCCGCCCCGTTCGTGTGGCACGCTCACCGGCGACCGGCCGGTCTGATCGGCTCCGGTCTCGTCACCAGGTTCGACCGTGGAAAGGCAGCGTTATGCGCATCGGACTGCTCGGCACCGGCCCTTGGGCTCGGATGGCTCACGCCCCCGCCCTCAGTGGGCACGACGCGTGGGACTTCGCGGGCGTGTGGGGCCGCCGCCCCGACGCCGCCAAGGAGTTGGCCGACCAGTACGGCGTACCGGCCTACGACGATGTCGACGCCCTGCTCGCCGACGTGGACGCCGTTGCCGTGGCGCTGCCGCCGTCCGTCCAGGCCGAGGTGGCGGTGCGGGCCGCGCGGGCGGGCCGTCATCTGCTGCTGGACAAGCCCCTCGCACCGACGGTGGAGCAGGGGCGGGCCGTGGTGGACGCGGTGCGGGAGGCCGGGGTCGCGTCGGTCGTGTTCTTCACCACCCGCTTCCAGCCGGAGACCGAGGCGTGGGTGACCGAACAGGCCGCCGCCGGGGGTTGGTTCACGGCTCGGGCCGAGTGGCTCGGCTCGGTGTTCACCAGCGGCAGCCCGTTCGCGGCCTCGCCCTGGCGGCAGGAGAAGGGCGCGCTGTGGGACGTGGGCCCGCATGCTCTGTCCGTGTTGCTGCCGGTCCTCGGTGACGTCCGCCGGGTGGCCGCCGCCGTGCGGGGTCCCGGCGACACGGCCCTGCTGGTCCTGGACCACGTCGGCGGTGCGTCCAGCACGCTGACCCTGAGCCTGACCGCGCCGACCGCAGCGGCGGGAGCCACGGTCGAACTGCGCGGCGCAGCCGGGGTGACGAGCCTTCCGGACAGCTCGGGCAATGCGGTGTCCGCCCTGGTGCGCGCCGCCGACGCGCTGAGTGAGGCCGTCCGCACGGGCCGACCGCACGCGTGCGACGCTGTTTTCGGTCAGCGGGTCACCGAGATCCTGGCCGAGGCCGAGGCGATGGTGGACGGCGAGCCTGTCTGATCAGTCGCCCTGCCTGGTCGCTCCGACAAGTCGCTCTGGTCACTCGCTCTGATCACTCGCCGCCAGGTGGCTCCTCGTCCTCGTCGAACGGCTCGTCGCTCCACCGGAACCAGGCCCGCTCCCCCTCGATGTGCAGCAGGAACTCGGGCACGGGGCCGTCCGGCGAGGTCAGCGTCACCTGCCGGCTGATCTCGTCGTAGGCCTCCTCCCACCGGATCCAGTGCCCGTCGTCGTCCGCTTTCGTCAGGGCCAGTTCCCGCGCGAACAGCTCCTCCACCTCGCCGAACGCCGGACCGGCGGTGAACTTGCCCGACAGCCAGGGAAAGTCGGCGTCGTCGATCAGGATCTCCCCGACCGGCTCCTCGCCCCTGCGCACCTGCCAGACCTCGCCCACGAATCCCATCGCGCCTCCGTCCCACCGCGGACCGACCGGCCGTAGATCGACCTGCCGCCAGCATGGCACCCGGCACTGACAGTCCGCCCGGCCCGACCCGCGTCACGAGTCGGGCCGGGCCGACCGTCCTGCCCGCCTACGAACTACGAACCACGGACCGGTGCGCCTGGTCGACTAATCGATGACATGGAAGTTGGCCCGCTCCCGGATGACCGGATAGCCGACCTTCGCGAAGTGCGCGGCCATCGGAAAGTTGCCCTGGTCCGTGGCGGCGGCGATGAACTCGGCGCCGCGCTCGACGAGGTAATGGGTGCACTCGGCCAGCAGGTCGCGGGCGTAGCCGTGGCCGCGCTGTTCCGGTACGACCCCGATGAAGCCGACGCAGGGACCCGACGGGTTGTGGGCCGGGATGTGGATGCCCGCGAGGTCTCCCTCGGGGGTGCGTGCGACCTGCCACCACTCACGCGGGGACGGGCACCAGCGGAAGAAGTCGATCTCCTCCTGCGCGGCCTTCTCAACTCCCCCTTGCTGGCTGGCCCGTTGGGCGTGGGCGTCGAGGGTGACGGAGTGGATGCGGCGCAGCGCGTCGAAGAACACCGCGTCGTCCGGTTCGGGGGCGAAGACGAGGCGTCCGGGGCGTTCGGGCAGGCCGCACTCCGGTGTCCACCGGTAGATGAAACGCTCGACGAGGAGGTCGTAACCGGCCGCGCGCAGGGCGGTGAAGCGTGCCTCGGCGGCGGCGCGCAGTTCGGGGTTGTCGCGCCAGTCGGCGGGGAGGTTCAGTTCCACGTCGACGCGCCAGGGGGCGCTGCGCAGGAGTTCGGCCCCGGCCTCCTCCTCGCCCTCGATCACGTCGAAGCAGTCGACGGTGAGGGGTTCGGTGTCGTTCGGGCCGCCCCACCAGGCGGCGCGCGCGACGACCGTGCCGTCGCGCAGCGCCACTCGCTGCCAGTCGGGCCGCCAGATCGTCAGCCGGTGGGCGGCTCGGGCGCCGAGCGAGTCGGGAAGGGCGTCGAAAAGATGGGCGTCGCTCTCGTCGAGCGCGCGAATGACCGGATCGGTCATGGGTTTCCTCCGGGAGGGGTACCGCGTGGAGCGCTCCCGGTCAGGTCAGTCGAGGCACACCGGGTCGACGGGGAGGGAGCGCTGGGGTGTGGTGAACCTCATGGCACTCGCCTCCTTCCGCTGGTCTCAGGGCGTGCACGCACACGCTAGGGGTTGATCTCCCACCCGTCCATCGCATTTCCGGGCCGGCCCGGCGGAGCGGGACTCCGCCGGGCCGGTGTGCGTCACTTCGGCGGTTGTCCCGGGTCGGTAGCCCAGCTCGTGTTCGGTTCGGTGGCGAGGCGGAAGTCCAGCCTGCCGCCCTTGAGCGTCAGGCCCGCGCCGGTCCACGCGCGCGTGAGGCCATGGCCGTCGAGGCGTACGGCGTCGATGTACGGGTGGGTGTCGTCGGCGTCGGGGGCGGTGATGACGATGTCCGTGCGGCCCGGTCGGTCCACGACCGCCTTCGGGAAGAGCGGTGCGCCGAGCAGCAGGTCGGCGCTGCCCGGGGTGCGCGGATAGATCCCGAGGGCCGAGAGGACGTACCAGGCGGACATGGTGCCGAGGTCGTCGTTTCCGGGCAGGCCCGTGGGGCCGGTGCCGTAGGCCGTGTTGAGGATCTGGCGGACCGTCGCCTGGGTCTTCCAGGGCTGGCCGAGGGAGTCGTAGAGCCACGGCGCGTGGATGTCGGGCTCGTTGGTCGGGTCGTAGCGCAGTGCGTCGCCGCCCCGGACCGACCACGCGCCGTCGGCGGTGTGGAAGAAGCCGTCGAGCCGGGTCGCCGCCGCCTCGCGGCCGCCCATCGCCTCGGCGAGTCCCTGTACGTCCTGCGGGACCATCCAGACGTACGCGGCTGCCGAGCCCTGTGCGAAGCCGAGATCGCTCGCCGGGTTGAACGGGGTCACCCAGGAGCCGTCGAGGTTGCGCGCCTGGATGTAACCGGTGGCGGGGTTGAAGACGTTGCGCCAGTAGGCGCCCCGCTCGGTGAAGGTCTTCGCCTCGGCGGTACGGCCCAGCAGCTTCGCCCACTGGCCGAGGGCGGAGTCGGCGACGGCGTCCTCCAGGGTCTCGGCGGCGCCGCCCCAGCAGTGGCACGCGTTCTGGGCTGCGTAGTGGGAGGTCATGTACTGGGCGAGGTTGGGGCGTTGGCCCACGCACTGGCCGGGGCAGCCGGCGTCCGACAGTTCGTCCGGGTTGGGGACGGTGGCCTGGTGGACGAGGGAGTCGAAGGCGCCCTCGTAGTCGAAGTTGCGGACGCCCATGGCGTAGAAGGTGGCCAGGGTCGCGGCCGTCGGGTCGCCCGTCATGACGTGGGTGGCGCCGCTGATGTGCACCCAGCGGTCCCAGACTCCGCCGTTCTGTTTCGAGAAGTTGTAGAGCGATTGAGCGAAGTCGCCCGCGACAGTGGGCTTCAGGAGCGCGAGGAGCTGTATCTGGGCGCGGTACTGGTCCCAGCCGGAGAAGTTGCTGTACTGCGCCCGCTGCCCGCGCGCGAGCCGGTGGACGGCCTGGTCCATGCCCCAGTAGCGGCCGTCCTCGTCGCTGATCAGGTTGGGCTGCATGAGGGCGTGATAGAGCGCCGTGTAGAAGGTCTGACGGCGGGCGGGGGTGCCGCCGTCGACGCGTACGGTGCTCAGTTCGCGGTCCCAGGCGCGGGCGCCGGCCTCGGCAACGTCGGCCACGCGTGCGTGCGGGGCGATCTCCTGGCGCAGGTTGCTCTCGGCGCCCCCGAGGCTGACGTAGGAGATGCCGATCCGCATGCGGACATCGTTGTCAGAGCCCGTGTCGAAGCCGACCCAGCCGCCGGAGCCGCGTCCCGCGCGGTCGGCGCCGGTGGCGTATCCCTCGCCTCCGGAGGCGGTCGTCGACCCGGGTGACACCGTGCTGTCGTGCCAGGTGCCGACGGAGGAGAAGGCGCGGTCGAAGGAGGCGCTGAAGTAGAGCTTGTAGTAGCTCTTGCGGTTGTTGACGCCGCCGTTGGCTCGGCGCCCGCAGAAGGCTCCCGTGTACACCCAGCCGGTCACCTTGTGGTGGGCGGTGTCGATGTCGACGTGCGCGTCCTGGCTGCCGTTGAGGGAGTTGGAGACGCGGAAGAGCAGGCTCGCCGGGCGGTCGGCGGGGAAGGTGAAGTCGGCGACTCCGGCGCGCTTGCCGACGGCCAGGTCGGCGGTGGCGCCGGAGGCGAGGCCGAGGGTGTAGCGGCCGGGGGCGGCCTTCTCGTCGGCGTGCGAGAAGTTCGACGCGTACACGGCGTCCTTGGTGTCCGCCGAGGGGGACGAGGTGACGTCGCCGACGAACGGCATGATCGGTACGTCGCCCGCCGCGCCGGGGTTGCAGCCTGCGCCGTTGACGTGGGTGAGGCTCAGACCGCGGATGCGGGTGGCGCCGTACTCGTACCCGTTGGCGGCTCCCGTGCTGGTCTGGTCGCCGGTGGTGCTGGTCGGGGACCAGGCGATCATGCCGTACGGGAGGGTGGCGCCGGGGTAGGTGTTGCCGCCGTTGGCGGAACCGATCAGCGGGTCCACGAGGGAGGACGGCCGCTCGGACGGGCCGGTCGCCGCGGCGAGGGCGGGGAAGGGGGCGGCCACGGCGAGCGCGGTCGTGACCGCCACGGCCGCGACGCCGACGCCGAACCGTCTTGCCGTGCCCAGTAGTTGGTGACGCATGCGTCAAGTCGCCTTTCGGGGAAGGGACATGGGAAGGAACTTGGGGCCGAAGAGACAGGGGGCGTCGCGAGGCTAGGAGGTCGCGCGATGGGAGGGAAGAGGTGCCCGGGTACGGGTGATGAAGGACGGGTGAACGCTTCGCCGGGCGCTTAAGTGGCCCTTAAGTGGGGGTTAAGCCACCCAACTCACCACGTCTGCGCAGGTCAGCGCGGTGACAACTTCCCGCACAACCGTTGGCCCAGCCCGTGGTCGTGCGTAACATCGGGCCCCGGCGGCGGTGTCGACGCATGCTGTGAGAGCGCTCTCAGCGTCGGCACCGTCCGCTCCGAACAGTCCGACTCGCCCGGAGGTCCCCCCACATGACTCCCCGTCATCAGCGCACGCTCGGCCGTCGCAAGCTCCTCTTCGCCCTCGGTGGCGCGGCGGTGGCCGCTCCCGCCGTCGCCGCCCTCGCACCGCACGCCCTCGCGGACACCAAGTCCATGGAGACCAGCGCCGATCAGGCGGGCGCCCTCCCGCTGACGCTGGTCAACAACAGCGGCTCGTTCGACAACGCGAACGTGCACGTCTACGTCGTCGGGAACGTGGACGGCAAGCAGGTGCGGGTCACTCCCGAAGGGACGATCGCGCCGATCGCGCTCTCGGACAACGGTGCCGACGGTTTCACCGACTACGCGATCAGCCTCGACTCCGGTGCGGAGACGACGATTTCGCTCCCGTACCTGTCGGGCCGCATCTATGTGTCGCTCGGCGCGAAGCTCAAGTTCAAGGCCGTGGCGGACGGCAACGGCAACCCCGCGCTGCAGTACCCGGCCGGCTGGGTGACGTCCGACCCCAACTACGGGGTGCTGCACGACTGTGCCGAGTTCACGCACAACGCGTCGGGCATGTTCTGCAACACGACGATGGTCGACATGTTCAGCGTGCCGCTGAGCATCCGGCTGACCGGCGCGCAGGACCAGACGACGGGCACCCTGCGCGACGGCGGGCGGGCGTCGGTGTTCGACGCGGTACGGCAGGTCGAGGCGTTCGCCCCGCTGGTCGTGGACGACACGCGGGTCATCGCGCCGGGGCACGGGCTGGACGCGGGCCTGTTCGCCGCGGACTACTTCGCGCCGTACATCGACGAGGTGTGGAGCACGTACACCGGCAAGGACCTCACCGTCACCACGAACGCGGGCGCCTTCACCGGGCGGGTGCGCGCCGGCCAATTCACCTTCACCGGACCGGCCTCGGTCTCGTTCGCCAAGCCGTCCACGCGGGACGTGCTGTTCTGCGACGGCAACCTGGCCGCCCCGAACGACGGCACCACGGGCCCGGTCGCGGCCGTCCTCGGCGCCGGTTTCAACCGCTCGACACTCCTGTCGAACCCCGCCCAGCCGACCACCGACGCGTCGAGCTTCTACGCCACCGACCTCACGAACCACTACGCGAAGGCGGTGCACGCGGCCACCGCCGACGGCAAGGCGTACGGCTTCGCCTTCGACGACGTGGCGGACTTCGCGTCCTACGTCCAGGACACGGCGCCGACGGGGATACGGCTGACGCTCACGCCCTTCTAGGACGGTCCCGGGGCGGTTCTCCGCGTGCGGGGCCGGTCCCGCCGTAGGAGCGTGGTGGTGTGGGAAAGGTGCGCGTGCCGTCGTTCCGCCGGGTCCGGGAGCCGGCCCGGCGGGGGTGGCTTCGGGGCGCGCCGGCGCCGCGGTGGGTGCGGGTGCTGCCGGGGGCGCTGGTGGTGGGGGTGGGCGTGGCGACGCTTGCCAGCCCACGCTCGCTCGACATCGGCTTCCTGCTGGGCGCCATCCCGCCGCTGGCCGGGCTGTCCTACGGCCCTCTCGCGACCGCGCTGCTGGGCGGTGCCACGGTCGCCCTGCTGACCGTCCCGGCGTTCCATCTGAACAATCCCGGTGAGACCGATCTGCTGACGGTCCTGTTCGTCGCGGTGCTGAGTGTGTTCGTGTCCTTCGTCCGCAGTCGCCGTGATGCCCAGCTGGACCTGGAGCGCACGGTCGCCGAGGCCGCGCAGCGGGCCGTCGTGCCGCCGCTGCCGGAGCGGGTGGGGCCGGTCGGGTGCGCGGGGCTGTACCGGGCGGCGCAGCGCGGGACGCTGGTCGGCGGGGACTTCTTCGACGTACGGGACGGGCCGTACGGCGTGCGGGCGGTCATGGGCGATGTGCAGGGGCACGGGCTGTCGGCCGTCGCGACGGTCGCCTCGCTGCTCGGGGCGTTCCGGGAGGCGGTGCTCGACCTGCCAGGCCTGGAGGCGGTCGCGGCGCGGCTGGACCGGCGGCTGGTGGTGGACTCGGCGCGGTCGGCGCACGCGGAGCTGTTCGCCACGGCGGTGCTGCTGGAGTTCACGGCGGACGCGGACGCCGTGCGGATCGTGGCCTGTGGGCATCCGGCTCCTGTGTTGCTGCGCGGGGGCCGGGTCGCGGAGATCGACGTCGAGGCGTGGACGCCGCTCGGTCTCGGGCTGTCCGACGCCGGTCCGCTGAGCGGGGCGACTCTCCAACTGCGGCCCGGGGACCGGCTGTTCCTCGCCTCCGACGGGGTGTGGGAGGCGCGGGACACGGTCGGTGCGTTCTATCCCTTCGCCGAGCGGCTGGCCCAACTCGCCGACGACGACCCGGCCTTGATGGCGGAGCGGGTGTGGGCCGACCTGCTGCGGCACTCCCCTGAGATCCGGGACGACGTGACGATGCTCGTGCTCACACCCCGGACGCGACCGTTCGGCAGGTGAGGCGCACGCCCTCACGCCCCGGATGCCGTACGGGAGTTGAGGCTCACGTCTGTTCGTGGTCACCCTCGGCGTCGATGTGCGGCAGGATCCGGTCCAGGAACCGTGGTGTCCACCAGGCGTGCCGGCCCAGCAGGGTCATGACCGCGGGCACCATCAGCAGCCGTACGACCGTGGCGTCGATCAGCACGCTGACGGCCAGGCCGAGGCCGAGCATCTTGACCACGATGTTGTCGCTGACGACGAAGGCCGCGAAGACGCTGACCATGATCAGCGCGGCACAGGTGATGACGCGCGCGGTGATCTCCAGGGCATGGGCGACGGACGCCTCGGCGTCGCCGGTGCGCAGCCAGGCCTCGTGGACACGGGAGAGCAGGAAGATCTCGTAGTCCATGCTCAGGCCGAAGATGATCGCGAACATCATCATCGGGACGTAGCTCTCGATGGGGACCTTGCCGGCGACGCCCAGCGCGGGGCCGCCCCAGCCCCATTGGAAGACGGCGACGACGACGCCGTAGGAGGCGGCGATGGAGAGCACGTTGAGGACGGCGGCCTTGAGGGCGACGAGCAGGCCGCGGAACACGGCGAGGATGATCAGGAAGGCCAGGGCGACCACCACGCCGATGATCAGGGGCAGTCGGCTCGACACGATGTCGCGGAAGTCGACCTGGGCCGCGGTGGTGCCGGTGACGTAGCCCTTGGCGGAGGTGCCGGAGACCGCGTCGGGCAGGGTGTCGTGGACGAGCCGGTTGCTGAGGTCGGTGGTGTCCGCGCTCTGCGGGGACTGCTTGGAGTAGACGGTGCCGACGAGGACGTCACCGTCCTTGGTGGTCGTCAGCGGGGTGACCTTGGCGGCGCCCTGCACTCCGTCGAGGGTCTTCTGGGCCTGGCTGGAGAGGGCCGAGCGCTGGGAGGAGGGGACGCCGCTCTGGTCGATGACTATGGTCAGCGGGCCGTTGGAACCGGGCCCGAAGGCGTCGGTCATCAGGTCGAAGGCGCGGCGGTCCGTGAACGACGTGGGGTCGGCGCCGTCGCCGATGTGGCCGAGTTGGAGGGAGAAGACCGGGATCGCGAGGACGACGACGGCCGCGACACCCGCCGCGAGGAACGTCCACGGCCGGTGTTCCACGCGCTGTGCGTAGCGGTGCCAGGTGCCCGTGGGTTCGGCGCCCGGCGCGGCGTCGGTCTCGGCGACCGGGCGGCGCACCCGGTAGCGGTCGATCCGCCTGCCGAGGAGCCCGAGCAGGGCGGGCACGAGGGTGAGCGCGCCGATGACCGCCGATACGACCGTCACGGCGGCCGCGAGCCCGAGTTTGCCGATGAAGGGCACACCGGACACGAACAGTCCGGCGAGCGCGACGATCACGGTGCAGCCCGAGACGAGCACGGCCCGGCCACTGGTCGCCGTGGCCTGTCCGGCGGCGCGCACGGGATCGGAGCCGTTCATGAGGTTCTGCCGGTGACGGGTGATCAGGAACAGCGCGTAGTCGATGCCGACCCCGATGCCGATCATCGTCGCCAGGGTCGGTGACACCGTCGCGAAGGTGAGCGCCGCCGCCAGCAGTCCGAGGCAGGCGAGTCCCCCGATGACGCTGATCAGCGCGGTCACCAGGGGCATCGCGGCGGCGATCACACTGCCGAAGCCGATCAGCAGGACGACGATCGCCACGGCGAACCCGATGAGTTCGCTGACCCGGTCGTCGGCGGCGGGCCGGGCCAGTTCGCCGAGCGGTCCGCCGTACTCGACCTGGGCGCCGGCGGTCCGCAACGGCTTCACGGAGGTGTCGACGCCGTGGAGGTAGCCGTCGCCGAGGGTGGACGGCTGTACGTCGAAACGGATGGTGATGTACGCGGTCTTCGCGTCGGAGGAGAGGGGGCCGACGTTCGGGCTGGAGGACGTCGGTGTCGTTCCGGGCTGTGGCAGGGGGTTCTGCACCGACAGGACGTGCGGGAGCTTCTGCAGGTCGCCGACCGTCTCGGACATCTGCGAGTTCAGGGAGGTGAGCGCCTTGTCCTTGTCGTGCAGGACGATCTGGCTGCTGTAGCCCCCGGCCGCCGGATCGTGCTCCTTGAGGACCTGCAGACCGTGCTGGGATTGTACGCCGGACAGCGAGAAGTCGTCCGAATAGTCGCCCCCGAAGGACCTGTTGAGGACTTGCAGCGCGGCCAGCGCGACGAGCCAGGCGACGATCACGATCACGAAGTGCCGGGCGCACCACTCCCCCAGCCGCCGCAGCACCCCCTTGGCAGCCGTCCGGCCGTCCCCTGCGCTGGATCCCGTGGGCGCCATGGCCTCGGCCTTTTCCGCCGGGTGACACTTCCGACACACCCATTAGACGCCCGTGGGATCACTCCGGCATCTTGGGCTTCTTGGGAAGATCAACGGGCGTACGGTGACCCCGCCGAACGGTCGGTGTCCGCCGGCAGGTGCAGCAAGTCCCGCCCGATCGCCGGGAGTTCCGGTACGCCCGTCAGCCGCATTGTCTCGACCAGTTCCGCCGTCAGGTCCCCGATCAGGCGCGTCACACCCTCCGCACCGGCCAGGGACAGTGCCCACAGGGTCGGGCGACCGACGAACACCGCTCGGGCTCCGAGGGCGAGCGCGGCGAAGACGTGGGTGCCCCGGCGCAGTCCGCCGTCCACGTACACCTCGGTGTCCGTCCCGGCGACGGCGTCGACCACCTCCGGCAGCGCCCAGGCCGTCGGGACCAGCCCGTCGAGCTGACGGCCGCCGTGGTTGGAGACGATCAGCCCGGCGGCGCCGGCGTCCACAAAGGCACGGGCGTCGTCGCCGCGCAGGACGCCCTTGACGACGACCGGCAGCCCGGTCAGGTCGCGCAGCCAGGCGATGACGTCCGGGGTGAGGTCCGGCGCGTGCTCGGCGGCCTCCCGGTCGGGGGTGCCGGTGACGTTGCCGTAGAGATCCTCCGGCCCCACGAAGTCGGCGACATGCGCGCCGGGTTGGCCGTGAGAGCCGATGACCGGTGTGTCGGCGGTCAGCACGACCGCCCGGGCGCCGGCCGCCACGGCCCGCCGCAGCGTCTCCTCGGTCAGGGACCGGTCGCGGGCCACGTACACCTGCACCCACCACGGCGTTCCCGAGGGCTCCAGGGCCGAGAACGGGACCGCGGTGTTCGAGGTCACCGCGAGCAGTGACCCCGCACCGGCCGCGCCGAGGGCGGTGGCCGCCTCGCCGTCGGGATGGGCGCGGCGCTGCAAGGTGCTCGGAGCGATGAGGATCGGCGTGTCAACTGCCGTGCCCAGGACGGTCGTCGAGGTCTCGCACCGGGACACGTCCCGCAGGATGTGCGGGCGCAGCCGGAATCCGTCCCAGGCCGGGACAGCCTCGGCGACGCTGAGACCCTGCCCCGCACCTCTGCGGAAGTAGGCGTGGATCTCCGGTGGAAGGAGACCGGCCGCCCGCTCCTCGATGCCGTCCAGCCAGCGCACCACGCCCGTCACACCGCTCCCCCTTCGTGCACGATGCACCGACCCTAGCGACTCAACTTCCTTTCCTCACACGCCATTTCAGACACTTGGCGCAGAAGTGAACAGAGGCCGGTCAGTTTCGAAGGGAAGTCCTGTTACACCGTGCGAGAGCGGTCGATGACGGTGTGTACTGTGCTCCGGGCGCCCCGCCTGAGGGGCCCGGACTCAGCCCTGCCCGACTTCGCTTGGACTCGATTCGATGACCGAATTACCGGACCTGGTGGCCGGTGCTCTCGCCGCCGGCACGCTGTCCGCACTGGCGCTCGGTGCCGGGCTGCTGCGGTCGCGGCGTCAACGTGCCCTGCAGCGTGCGGAGATCACCGAGCTGCGGGACCGACTGACCGGTGTCCAGGCTGCGTTGGCGGCCGAGGTCGAGCATCTGGCGGGGCAGCGGATTCCGGCCGCCGCCCGGCATCTCACACATCCGCGGGTCGCCGTGCCGGGGCCGGGGCAGCCGCAGTTCATCGGTTCGCCCCTCGGGATCGCCCTCGAAAGCGTGCTGAACGCGGTGCGTTCGGAGCTCGCCGCGCAGCGCAACCGCATCGACGCCGCCGCGCAGGCCGGGATGCGCGGGGCCACCCGTGAGATCCAGGCCGCCCTGTACCGGCTGCAGGACGCCCTGCGCTCGCTCCAACAGCGGTACGACGACCCGGAGTTGGCGCAGACCCTGTTCATGCTGGACCACGAGAACGAGCAGTCGCTGCGCCGTGCGCAGGTCGCGGCCGTCGTGTGTGGTGCGTGGGTCGGGCTCGCGCGTGAGGAGTCGCACCTCGTGGAGGCGGTGACCGGCGGGCAGGCCCGGCTCGCCGGGTACCACCGCGTGCGGGTGCACAACCACCTCGAAGCCGGCACCGCGCTCGTCTCGCACGCCGTCGAACCGGTCGCCGTCATCGTCGCCGAACTCCTCGACAACGCGCTGCGGCACTCCGCCCCGGACACCGACGTCGTGGTCAACCTTGAACACGTCCATCACGGCGCCTGCGTCACCGTCGACGACGCGGGGCTCGGCATGACCCAGGACGAACGCGACCACGCCCGGCGGATGGTGGCCGGTTCCGACCCGATCCTGCTCACCGACCTGGGCGACCCGCCGCGCATGGGGTTCGCCGCGATCGGCCGCCTGACCCGGCAGTTCGACCTCGGTGTCGACGTGTCCTCGCCCTCCCCGTACGGCGGCGTCCGCGCGGTCCTGCGGATCGACAGCCATCTCCTGAGCCGTATCGACCCCGAGCGGCAGCCACCCGCGGCGGGCGCCCCGCGCTCGACCCGCCGGGCCCCCGCACCCACCCGCACGCCCGCGCCCGCACCGGCCCACTCCTACGGCTCCGAGCGCGACGAGCGGACCGAACGGGCCGAGCGAGCCGTGCGGGGTGTCGCCGACGTGTCCGGGCATCCGGCCGTACCCGATGCCGGCGGCCTGCCGCGACGCCGTCGCCGCACCGCGGCCGCCGCATCAGCCGCCCCAGTCGCACCGGCCGCGCTGGAAACACACCGGCCCGAGGCACACCAGCCCGAGCGCCGCCCGGAGCAGGCCGCCGCCGCACTCGGCGCCCTCCAGTCCGGCACCGCCGCCGCGCGCGCCGCGATCGACGACGCCGAGACCGCCGTAGAAAAGCGGGCCGCGGCATCCGCGGCAGCGAGAGTGACAGCACAGGACACACACCAGACCGACTACGAAGGGGGAGCGGCTAGATGAGCAGCCGCGATGGGGGCGACACGGCGTGGGCGCTCGATCCGATCCTGGAGGTGCCGCACGTGGTGGCGGCGGTGCTGTTGACCCGGGACGGGCTGGTGCGGGGGTACACCGACGCGCTGTCCCAGGCCTCGGGCGAGCGGGTGGCCGCGATCACCAGCACCGTGCAGGGGGCGTGCCGTACCGCCGCGGCGGCGTTCGCCGACCGGGAACGGGCCGAGATACGGCAGGTGGTCATCGAGTCGGACCACGGCTATGTGCTCATCGTCCCTACGGATCACGGGACTTGTGTGGCGGCCTACGGCGACAGCGAGGTGCGGCTGGATCTGCTGGCGCACCGGGTGCACTCGCAGGTGGCGCGGCTGGGTGAGAAGGCGATGGCCGCCGCTCCGCGGGGAGTTGACGGCGGCGCGCCGGCATGACGGGCCGCCGCGGCGGCCGTCCTCTCGTTCCCGCGTATCTGTCGACCGGCGGTGTGGCCCGGCCCAGCCGCCCGCATCTGGAGCGGCTGACGGTGCTCAGCGGCAGCGGCGAGCCCGCCCCGGCCGAACTGCCCGCGGCCCAACTCGCCCTGCTGGACGCCCTGCACGGCGGTTCGCTGACGGTGCTGGAGGCGGCGGCCCTGCTGGAGCTGCCCGTGTCCGCGGTGCGCGTCCTGGCCGCCGGTCTCGTCGACCGGAGCCTGGTCCTCGCCCGTGCCCCGATCCCGCCCGCCGAACGCTTCGACCCCGACCTGCTGAAGAGAGTCGCAGATGGCCTACGCGCCCTCAAGCACCACTAGCGGCAGCACCACCAGCGGCATCCATCTGCCGGACACCGCCCGCGAGTTGGTCAAGATCCTGATCGCGGGACCCTTCGGGGTGGGCAAGACGACCCTCATCGACTCCGTGTCGGAGATCCGGCCGCTGCACACCGAGGAGCGGCTCAGCGAGGCGTCAGTCCACCTGGACGATCTCGACGGGGTGCGGGAGAAGTCGACGACGACCGTCGCGATCGACTTCGGCCGGATCAGCCTGCCGGGCGGGATCGTCCTGTATCTGTTCGGCACACCCGGGCAGGAGCGGTTCCGCGCCCTGTGGGAGGACATCGCATACGGCGCGCTCGGGGCGCTCGTGCTGGTCGACAGCCGCCGGATCGACGCCTCGTTCGACGTGCTCGGGCTGGTGGAGGAGAGCGGGCTGCCGTACGCCGTCGCGTTCAACACCTTCCCGGACGCGCCCCGGCACCACACCGAGCAACAGCTGCGCGCCGCGCTGGACTTGGCGCCCGGCACGCCGCTGGTGACCTGTGACGCCCGGGACGCGGACTCGTCTCTCGACGCGCTGCTCGCCCTGGTCCAGCATCTGATCGACCGCGACCCTCCGGAGCACCGGTGACCACCACTTCCCCCGTCGGCCCCACCCGTCCCGTCCGGCTGTGGGAGGACGGCTTCGCGCTGGATCCCTACGGCTACTACGCCGCCCTGCGCGCCCAGGGCCCGGTCGGCTGGGCCGAACTCGCCCCGGGCGTACCGGCGTACGTCGTCACCGAGCGGCACGCCGCGCTGGAGTTGCTGCGCGACACCGACACGTTCTCGCACGACCCCCGGCCGTGGGAGTCGACGGTCGCCGAGGACTCGCCGGTCCTCGGGATGATGCGCTGGCGGCCCAACTCCCTGTTCGCGGACGGCGCGGCGCACGTCCGTTACCGTGCCTCGCTGATCGACACCTTCGAGCGGATCGAGCCGCACGACCTGCGCGCCCGGGTGCACCGGGCGGTGCATGTGCTCGTGAGCCGGATCGGGCCGCGCGGAAATGCCGATCTGGTGGGCGAGTTCGCCAGGCCGCTGATGGCGCTGGTGTTCAACAGCCTCTTCGGGCTGCCCGACAGCCAGAGCGAGCGGCTGGACCGGGCGCTGGGCATGATGATGGAGGGCGGCGCCCAAGCGGCCGAGGGCGAGGCCGAGTTCGGCGGTTATGTCCTCGAACTGATCGCCGCCAAAGCCGAGTCGCGCGGCGACGACCTGCCGAGCTGGCTGCTCGACCATCCGGCCGGGCTGACCCCGGAGGAGGTCGCCTGGCAGGTGTTCCTCACCCTGGGCGCGGGCCACGAGCCGACCGCGAACCTGGTGTCCAACGCGCTGTCCCGCATCCTCGGCACCTCGGCCTACTACTCCACTCTGACCAGTGGCGCCCGACCGGTCATGGACGCCGTGGTGGAGGTCCTGCACCACGAGACCCCGCTCGCCAACTACGGCATCCACTACGCCCGTTCCCCCGTGACGTTC
The DNA here is from genome assembly GCF_042721125.1 of Streptomyces sp. NPDC058469. Lineage (NCBI taxonomy): Bacteria > Bacillati > Actinomycetota > Actinomycetes > Kitasatosporales > Streptomycetaceae > Streptomyces > Streptomyces sp. NPDC058469. The sequence goes on along the minus strand of NZ_JBHXME010000020.1, from coordinate 1,699 downwards.
CACGGCGCGTGGATCAGGCCGGCCGTCCCGGTCGTCGTCTCGTACGGCGCGCTCGCGCACTTCGCCGAGCAGGAGGTGGTCACCGGCCGGCATCCCAAGGACGCCTCGCACCTGTCGTGGTCGGCGGGCCCGCACGCCTGCCCGGTCAAGCAGCACACGCTGCTCATCACGACGGAGGCGATCGAGCAGCTCACCCTGTGGCTGCCCGACCTCGAACCCGTCGTACCGCGCGAGCAGTTGACCTGGCGGCCGGGCCCCTTCCACCGCTCACTCACGTCGCTGCCCGTCCGGTTCAGCCCCCGCTCCCCCGACCAGCCAGGAGATCCGTCGTGACCGTGTCCGACCGCATCGCCCTCGACCCGTTCGGCGCCGACATGGCCGCCGAGAGCGCCAAGCTGCGTGCCCTCGGCCCGATCGTGCCCGTCGAACTGCCCGGCGGCATCCCCGCCTGGGCCCCCACCGGCTACGACACCCTCAAAGAACTGATCCTCGACCCGCAGGTCAGCAAGGACCCCCGGCTGCACTGGAACCTGTGGTCCGAGATCGGCGAACACCCGTCCTGGGGCTGGGTGTTGGGCTGGGTCGGCGTCATCAACATGCTCTCCACCTACGGCACCGACCACGCCCGCCTGCGCAAACTCGTCGCGCCCAGCTTCACCCACCGGCGCACCGAGGCGATGCGCACCCGCGTGGAGGCGATCACCGTAGAACTGCTCGACGCGATGGCGGCCGACGGCGCCGAGGTGGTCGACGTCAGGGCGGCGTTCGCCCATCCCCTGCCGATGCGGATCATCTGCGAACTGTTCGGTGTGCCCGACGAGTTGGTGGACGACACCGGTCGGCTGATCGCGGCCATCATGGACACCTCGGACCCGTCTCCGGAGCACGCGGCGTCCGTGCAGCGGCAGATCGGCACGGTGCTCCCCGCGCTGATCGCCCACCGCAGCGAGCACCCCGGCGACGACCTCACCACCGAACTGATCCGGGTGCGCGACGAGGACGGCGACCGGCTCAGCGACGAGGAACTGCTGTACACGCTGCTGCTGGTGATCGGCGCGGGCTTCGAGACGACGGTCAACCTCATAGGCAACGCGATCGTCGCGCTGCTCAAGCGCCCCGAACAGTTGGCGGACGTACGCGCCGGGAAGATCGGCTGGGACGCGGTCGTCGACGAGACCCTGCGCGTCCACCCGTCCATCGCCTCGCTGCCGCTGCGGTTCGCGGTCGGTGACCTCACCGTCGGCGACGTCACCGTCCCGGCCGGGGACGCCATCATCACGACGTTCGCCGCGGCGGGGCTCGATCCCGCGCACTACGGTCCGGACGCGGACGTCTTCGACGCGGCCCGCGGAGCCGACGACCACATGTCGTTCGGCATCGGCGTGCACCGCTGCATCGGGGCGCCCCTCGCCCGCGTGGAGGCCCTGACCGCGCTGCCCGCGTTCTTCGACCGCTTCCCGGACGCCCGGCTCGCCGTCGACGCGGACGAGCTGCGCCAGGTGCCGTCCTTCATCGCCTTCGGCTGGCAGGAGGTACCGGTACGGCTGCGCGGCTGAGCCGGTCAGCCGGTACGTCCGGCCACGCGGCGAAACCGGTCGCACGCGCCGGGCGCCCATGGACCCGGCGGCGGTGGAACCGCCCCGCCCCGGGCACCGGGGGGGGCCGCGGCGGAGCCGGTCCAGCCCGGGGTCGGGGGGGA
>NZ_JBHXME010000019.1:0-86477 GCF_042721125.1 Streptomyces sp. NPDC058469 | reverse complement strand
CCGGTAGAGGCCGTCGGCGCCGTGCCGGTCGTCGAGCGGCCGACTGGTGTACGGAGAGCTGACCGGCTCTACGGCGAGGGGTCAGATCTTCTGTCCGTCGCCGCCGCCCGAGGACACCTTGATGCCCGAGGTGATCTCGTCGATGACGGACTGCTTCTGGCCGACATCGACACCGAAGCGGACCACGACGATCTGACTCGCGCCGGCCGGTGACGGGAACGCGAGCGACTCGACATAGCCGTCGGCGCCCTTGCTGGTGACCGCCTTCCAGCGGACCAGATAGCCCTTCTGCCCGGCCACGGTCACGGCCTTGGAGGCGAGGACCTCGTGGGAGGTGATGCTGCCGTAGCTCGTGCCGCCGTAGGACTCCTTGGCGTTGGCGGCGATGTCCGCCTTCGCGACCGCCTCGGCCGTGCTGCCCTTGGTGCCCAGCACCACCGCGGGCGCGGAGTACGCCCCGCCGTTGGTGCAGGTCTGGGCGGTGTTGCCGGGACACTTGTAGGACGTGTTCGACGTGACCGATGCGCCGACCTGGATAACCTGGCCGTACCAGTCGGACGGCACGGTGAAGCTGATGCCGTCGAGTGAGTCGATCACGGTTCCGCCGGCTTTGACCTTCGGCTCCGCGGACTGGCTGGGAGCGGGCGTCGCACCGCCCGTACCGCCGGAACCACCCGTCCCGCCGGACCCGCCGAACGGATCGCTCTGGCCGCCGGTGCCACCGGAACCGCCCTGTCCCTCGGGGCCGCCCTGTCCGTTCGGCGCCTGCTGGTTGCCGGCCTGGTTGCCGCTCCCACTGCCGTTGTCGGACAGCGCGTACGCACCGACACCGATGGCCGTGAGGACCGCCACGGCCACCGCCACGGCTATGCCCGTGCGCAGATTGCGGCGCGGCGCGGCCGGGGGCACGGCGGGATACGCCGGATACGCCCCGCCGTACGGCGGCTCCGTCGGGGGACCCCATTCGGCGTCCGACCCGGCGGGGCGGGTGCGGTCCGTCCATGCCTTGCCGTCCCACCAGCGCTCGGCGGCGGGACTGTCATTCGTCTGCCCGGGATCGGGGTACCACCCGGGGGGAGTCACCTGCGTCATGCCCCTACCGTATGAGGCGTCGGTGAAAGCGGGATGAGAGGATCCGGCCCGAATCGGTGCGCCCTTGTGCGCGACGGGCCTCTGCGCCGCCCCTCAGCCCAGAACCAGCCGTACGGGACTGTGCTCGGCGGCCGGTGGCAACCCCGGCCCCCGCCGCCCCGGCGTCACCGATCCGAGCACGCTCGGATGCCGCGCGCCGGTGCTCGTCGGGACCGTGCCCGGCAGTCCGTGGGCCGTCAGGAAGCCGAGGACGGCGAAGGCGTATGCCTCCTTCGCGGCGGACGGCAGGCCCAGTTCGTCGGAGGTGCGCAGCGGAACGCCCGGCAGTTCGGCGGCGAGCAGGGTCGTCAGGACCGGGTTGCGGGTGCCGCCGCCCGAGACGACGACCTCCGTCGCGGCCACCGACCGGACCGCGTCCGCGACCGTGCGGGCCGTGAGCAGCGTGAGCGTCGCGATGACGTCCTCGGCGGGCAGCGTGCCCAGACCGGCGAGCGCGTCCCGGAGATAGCCGAGGTGGAACAGCTCCTTGCCGGTCGTCTTCGGCGCGGGGAGTGTGTAGTACGGCTCGCTCAACAGCCGTGCCAGCAATGGCTCGTGGACGGTTCCGCGGGCCGCGAGGGCGCCCTCCGCGTCGTACGCGAGCCGCCCGCCGCTGAACCCGTGCGCCGCCGCGTCGATCAGCGCGCACGCCGGTCCGGTGTCGAAGGCCGTGCCGTCGGGGGCGGTGAGGTTGGCGATCCCGCCGAGGTTGAGTGCGACCGGGGTGCCCGGACGGCCGCGCAGCCACAGCAGGTCGACCAGGCTGACGAGCGGCGCGCCCTGGCCTCCGGCGGCGATGTCGCGTGGCCGGAAGTCGGCGACCACGGGCAGCCCGGTCGCCTCCGCGATCCAGGCGGGCTGCCCCAGTTGCAGTGTGCCGCGCACCGCGCCGCCCTCCACCCAGTGGTAGACGGTCTGCCCGTGCGAGGCCACCAACTCGGCCCGCCCGTCGCACAGTTCGTCGTTCGCCCGCACGGCCGCAGCGGCGAAGGCCTGCCCGATCAGGGTGTCCAGCCGGCAGACTTCGGCCAGCGTGGTGGCGGCCGGCGGCAGCGCCGCCGCGAGCGCCTCGCGCACTTCCTCGTCGTACGGCGCGCTCACCATCCCGAGCGGCTCCAGTACGACACTGTCACCGACGAGGCTCAGCCCGGCCGCCGCCGCGTCGATCGCGTCGTACGACGTCCCGGACATCAGCCCGATCACCCGCATCCGCATCCTCCCAACTCACCTGTCCCGCAGGGTTCTTGGCAATCGCGAGCGCGAGCACGCTCACCGTGCAGGCCGCCGCCGTGTAGTACGCGGGGATGTCCACGTTCCCGGTCCGCTCGACGCTCTCCGTGATGATGAGCCCCGCACAGCCCGAGAAGACGGCATTGGACAGGGCGTAGGCGAGTCCCAGGCCGGTGTACCGCACGCTCGTCGGGAACATCTCCGAGAGCATCGCCGGGCCCGGCCCCGCCATCAACCCCACCACCGCACCCGCCCCGAACACCCACGCACCCTTCACCGCGGTCGAAGTCCCGTCGTCCTGAAGGAGGTTGAGCAACGGCACGGACAGGACCACCACCAGCGCGGCCCCCGTCAGCATCACCGGCCGCCGCCCCACCCGGTCGCTCAGCAGCCCCGCCGGAAGGATCGTGACCGCGAACCCCACGTTGGCCAGCACCGTGGCGAGCAGCGCCTGCCGGAAGCTCGCGTCCAACGTGCTCTGCAGATACGACGGGAGGACGACCAGGAAGGTGTACCCGGCCGCCGCCCACCCCATCACCCGCCCGGCGCCCAGCGCGATCGCCGCACGGACCTCACGCGCGGGCGGCACCTCCCGTACCGACTCGCCCGCCGACTCGCTCCGGAATGACGGTGTCTCCTCCAGCCGCAGCCGGAGCCGCAGCGCGCCGAGCCCCATCGGCAGCGTCAGCAGGAACGCCAACCGCCAGCCCCAGTCGCCCAGTTGACCGGCGTCGAGCACGGTCGCCAGCAGCGCCGCGACCCCCGCCCCGCCCAACAGCCCCAGCGCCACGGTGAACGACTGCCACGCCCCGTACAGCCCACGCCGTCCCGGTGGCGCGAACTCCGTCAGCAGCGACACCGCGCCGCCGAACTCCCCACCCGCGGACAGCCCCTGAAGGACCCTCAGAAACGTGAGCAGCCACGGCGCGAGGGCACCGACCGCGGCATACGTCGGCAGCACACCGATCAGCGTCGTCGCGCCGGTCATCAGCGCGATCACCAGGATCAGCACCGGCCGCCGCCCCACCCGGTCGCCGAGCCGGCCGAACAGGGCGGCACCGACCGGCCGGAAGAAGAACGCCAGCGCGAACGAGGCGTACGTCCGCACCAGCCCCTCGGCCGCCCCGGCGCCCTCCGGGGTGAAGAACCGCGCCGCGATCACCGTCGCGAAGTAGCCGTAGACACCGAACTCGTACCACTCGATGAAATTGCCCACCGACCCCGCGATCAGGGCCCGTACGGCAGGCCTGTCCGGGACGGGTCGGGACTGATCGGAAAACACCTTCATTCAGCGCCTCTTGACCGTTCGTCACCTACATGAGTCCTGCCGAAAGACCGCCGTCACCCGATGCGGCAACAGCTGCCCGGACCGGCCTCCACTTCGGCATCCGGACGGCTACGCTCAAGGGCTGTACGTCGTTCGGGCTACTGGGGAGGTATCGGGATGACGGAGGAACGGCCTCCGGAGGCCACCTCGGCCTCCCTGTGGGAGCGCGACGAGGAAGTCGCCGGTGTGGCGGAGGCGATCGACCGCCTGCGCGCCGACGAGTCGTCCTCGGGCAGCCTGCTGATGGTCCGGGCCGAGGCCGGGTTCGGCAAGACCGCGCTCCTGGCCGAGACCCGCCGCATCGCCGAGGCACGCGGCTGCGCGGTCTGGCACGCCCGCGGCGGCGAGACCCTCAGGTCCGTCCCCTTCAACGTCGTACGGCAGTTGCTGCAACCCGCCCTGATCTCCCTGATGCCCGAGGAGATCCGCGAGTACCTCGGCGACTGGTACGACATCGCGGGCCCCGCCCTCGGAGTCACCGAACCCGGCGAGCGGCAGCCCGACCCACAGGGCGTGTGCGACGGACTGGTCGCCGCCGTGCGCCGTCTCGCCAAGCGCGACTGGCCGCTGGTCCTGATCGTCGACGACGCCCACTGGGCCGACCAGGAGACCCTGCGCTGGCTCGCCGCGTTCGCCGAACGCCTCGACGACCTGTCCGTCCTGCTAGTGGTCGCCCGCAGGCCCGGCGAGGTCAGCGGCGAGAGCGCCCGCTACCTGGACGCGATCGCCGCCGCGGCCGGCCCGCCGGTCACCGTCCTGGACCCCCTCACCCCGAAGGCCACCGCGGGCCTCACCCGCGCCACCCTCGGCCCGCACGCCGACGGCGCGTTCTGCCGCGAGGTGTGGGCGGTCACCGACGGCAACCCGTACGAGACCGTCGAACTCCTCGCCAAGGTGAAGGACAGCGGCCTCGCACCCGTCGAGGACTCGGCCGCCGAACTGCGCGAGCTCAACCGCTCCGCGCGCGGCGGCGGACTGCTCGCCCGCCTGGACGACCTGGGCTTCGAGGCCACCCGGTTCGCCTGGGCCGCCGCGATCCTCGGCACCGGCATCTCCGTGAGCCTGGTCGCCAAGCTCGCCACCATGAGCCGCGACGAGGCGGTCCGCTGCGCCGAGTTACTGCGCACCGACCGCATCCTCACCGCGCCCGACCCGGCCGCGTCCCAAGCCGGCGCCGGCGAGCTGGAGTTCGTCCACCCGCTGATCGCGAGCGACGTCTACGACTCCATCCCGGGCGGCGTGCGCACGGCCATGCACGGCATCGCCGCCCAGGTTGTCACCGACTCCGGGCTCGGCGCGGCCGCCGCCTCACGGCACCTCCTCAAGGTGCACCCGGACGACGACCAGGAACTCGTCGAGCAGCTGCGCGAGGCGGCCCGCGAACACCTCTCCATCGGCGCCCCCGACGCCGCCCGCCGCTGTCTGGAGCGCGCCCTCCTGGAGCCGCCGCTCGCCGAGACCCACGCGCACGTGCTCTTCGAACTGGGCTGTGCCACTCTGCTCACCGCGCCCGCCACCACCATCGGCCACCTCCAGACCGCCCTCGGCATGCCCGGTCTCGACGGCCACGCACGCGTGGACGCCGTTTTCCGGCTGTCCCAGGCCCTGCTCCACAACAACCAACTGGAGGAGGCCGTCCGCACCGTCGAGGCGGAGGCCACCCGGTACGAACCGGGCGCCGCCCGGATGCGGCTCCAGGCCGTGCAGTTCATGTGGGAGGGCATCCACGCGGGCGAGGACATTTCCCCGGGACGCTCCGAGCGGCTCGCCGCACTCGCCGGTACCTGCACCGGCCGCGACAACTCCGAGCGGGCCCTGCTGATCCTGCGCGGCTTCGACGCCATGACCCACGGCGAGAACGCCGAGGAGGTCGTCGAGGTCTGCGACCGCGCCCTCGTCAACGGACGGCTCGCCCCCGGACTCGGCTGGACCGATACCGAGTGGGGCATCGAGATCCTCATGATGCTGGCCAGTTCGTACGCCTACACGGACCGCCTGGACCGCGCGGAGAGCCTGTACAACGAAGCCCTGCGCGCCTACGTGTCCGCCGGCTGGAGCGGCGGCCACCTCTCCCTGGCGCATGCCTACATCGGCCTCGGCCACCGCAGGCGCGGCCGCCTCCGCGACGCCGAGATCTCGCTGCGCGAGTCCCTGCGCCTCGCCGAGCGCGTCGGCCGCGGGCTGCCCCTGTACTGGTCGGCCACCTGCAATCTGGTCGACACGCTGCTCGCCCGCGGCCATGTCGACGAGGCCTGGGCGATCGCCGACCAGTACGGCTTCGCACCGCCGTACCCCTCCACCATCGTGCTGCCCGACCCGCGCTGCGTGCGCGGCCGACTCCTGCTCGCCGTCGGCCGCACGAAGGACGGCATCAACGAACTGGAACAGGCCGCGAAGGCGGCGACCGTACGCGGCCACCACAACCCGGTCCTCGTCCCCTGGGCCGTCGACCTCGCTCGGGCCCTCGCCGTGGAGGACCCGACCCGCGCCGCCCAACTCTCCTCCGACGCCCGCCGCCAGGCCGAACACTTCGGCACGGACACGGCGATCGGCGAGGCACTCCGCTGCGCCGCCGCACTGGAAACGGGACAGCGGGCGGTGCGGCTCGCGGCGCAGGCTGTGGCGTATCTGGAGTCCTCGCCCTGTCAGTACGAGCATGCGGCGGCGCGGGTCGAGTACGGCATCGCCGCGCGGTCGGTGGCGGAGATCAACAGGGGCCTGACGCTTGCGCGTTCGTGCGGGGCGGATGGACTGGTGGCGCAGGCGCGGGAGGTGTTGGAGACAGGGAGGGGGTTGCGTTGAGTTGTTGTTTGTCCGCGGGCCGGTGGGGGCTGGTCGCGCCCACGCGACGGAGCCGCATATAGACACAGCCCCGCGCCCCTTGAAAACGCAGGCCAGCCCATGTTTTTAGGGGCGCGGGGAACTGCGCGACCAGCCACGACGTAGCCGCAGACGACACACAACGGCACCCCCACCCCCTTAGTCGCCCTCTTCCCCCAACACCCGCTGAGCCACAGCAAACGCCGAGTTCGCCGCAGGCACCCCGCAGTACACCGCGCTCTGCAGCAGCACGGCGCCGATCTCCTCCGGCGTGAGTCCGTTGCGGCGCGCGGCGCGGACGTGCATGGCCAGTTCGTCGTAGTGGCCGTGTGCGATCAGCGCGGTGAGTGTGATCATGCTGCGCTCGCGCCGCGTCAACGTGGGGTCGGTCCAGATCTCGCCCCACGCGTACCGTGAGATGAAGTCCTGGAAGCGGGCGGTCAACGGCGTCTGCCGGGCCTGAGCCCGGTCCACGTGGGTGTCGCCGAGCACCTCGCGCCGTACCGCCATCCCGCGTTTGGCACCCCCGTCCAGGTGGGCGCGCAGCGCGGTGAGGACGGCCTCCGGGCACTGCGCGGGGGCCAGGTGAGAGGCGCCCGGGATCTCCACCAGGGCCGAGCCCGCCACCGCGTCGGCGATCTCCCGCAGATGTGCGGGCGGGGTCGCCGGATCCTCGCGGCCGGCGATCACCAGCGTCCGCGCGCCGATCTCGGGGAGCCGCTCGCGCAGGTCGTACGCGGCCAGCGCGTCACAGCACGCGGCGTACGCGGCCGGGTCGGCGTCGCGCTGGTCGGCCACCAGCTCCGGGACGGTGAACCCGGGCGTGAACCAACGGGAGTCGGCGCTCTCCACGAGCCAGTCCAGCCCCTCGCTCCGTACTCGCGCGGCCCGTTCCTCCCACGGCTTCGACCCGTTGAAGTGGGCCGAGGAGCAGATGACGGCGAGCGAGGTGACCCGCTCGGGGTGATGTACGGCGAGGTGCAGACCGACCGCGCCCCCCAACGACACACCCGCGTAGGCGAATCGCTCGATCCCGAGGGAGTCGGCGAGCGCGAGCACCAGGTCGGCGAGATCTCCGACGGTCGCCCCGGGTCCGATCAGTCCGGGCGCCGAACCGCCGTGCCCGGGCAGGTCCCAGCGGATCACCCGGTGGGTGACGGACAGTTCGGGCGCGACCTTGTCCCACAGGGCGTACGACGTGCCCAGTGAGGGCCCGAGCAGCAGCGGGGGAGCGGAATCGGGGCCCTCGGCACGGAAGTTGAGGAGGTTCTCGGTCAACGTCGCTCCAAGGCACGGTCGGTGAGGGCTCCGGCGGAACCCGTGTAACGGGCGGGGTCGGTCAGCTCGTCGAGGTCGACGTCCTTCAACTCGGTCTCCCCGGCGAGCAGTTCGGCCAGCGGACGGCCCTCGGCGTACGTCCGCCGGGCGACCTTCGTGAGCAACTCCTTCGCCCTGGCCCTCCCGAGCAGCGGCGCCAGTTCGGCGGACAGCCGCTCGGAGACGATCAACCCATGGGTGAGATCCAGGTGTTCACGCATCACGTCCGGGTGCACTCGCAGCCCCTCGGTCAGCTCGACGGCATCGCGCGCCGCACCGCCGACCAGCCGCAGCAGCTCCCGCAACGGTTCCCACTCGGCGTGCCAGGCCCCGGCCGGCCGCTCGTCCTCGGCGACCAGTGAGCCGTAGAGGACGGCCGCGAGCTGCGGTGCCCGTCGTGCGGCGGCGGCGATCAGTGTGGACCGTACGGGATTCGCCTTGTGCGGCATGGCCGACGAACCGCCGCCGCTGCCCTCGGAGACCTCACCGATCTCCGTACGGCACAGGACGAGCACGTCGGCGGCGACCTTGCCCAGCGCGCCCGCCGTGAAGGCCAGGCACCCGGCGAGATCGGCGATCGGCGTCCGGAGCGTGTGCCAGGGCAACAGCGGTGCCGTCAGGCCGAGTTCACCGGCGTACGCGTCCGGCAGCGCCGGCGCGTCCTCGGCGCCGTACGCCGTGAAGGCGGCCAACGTGCCTGCCGCGCCCCCGAGTTGGACGGGCAGCCCGTCCCGAACGGCACGCACCCTGTCCCGCGCGTCGAGCACCAGTGACCGCCACCCGGCGGCCTTCAGCCCGAACGTCGTCGGTACGGCGTGCTGGGTGAGCGTCCGGCCCGGCATCGTGGAGTCGCGGTGGGCGGCGGCCAGTTGGGAGAGTGCCTGTTCCGTGCGGGCCAGGTCGGTCAGGATTAGGTCCAGGGTGCGGGACGCGACCAGCATCGTCGCCGTGTCCATGATGTCCTGGCTGGTCGCGCCCCGGTGGACGTACGGGCCGTACTCCCCGCCGACCGCCTCCGTCAGATCCGCGACCAGTGGGATCACCGGGTTCCCGCCGCCGCGGGCCCGTTCCGCGAGGGACCGTACGTCGAAACAGCCCACGTCCGCCGCGGCCGTCACCGCCGTCGCCGCCTCGGCGGGTGCGAGACCCAGTGCGGCCTGGGCGCGGGTGAGCGCGGCCTCCGCGTCGAGCAGCGCCCGTAGATACGCGGTGTCGCTCGTCGCGGACGCGGCGGGGGAGCCGGCCCACCCGGGGGCGAGCAGGCCGGTGTCCGACGGGTCGTCAGCTGTCACTGGAACTCCAGGAAGACCGTTTCGCCTTCGCCCTGAAGGCGGATGTCGAAACGGTATGTGCCCCTGCCGTCGTCCCGCGCGATCAGCGTGTCGCGCCGCGCCGGGTCCAGCCCGGACAGCAGCGGGTCCGCGGCGAGCGCGGCCTCGTCGCCCGGCAGGTAGATCCGGGTGAAGAGGTGCACCAGCAGTCCGCGCGCGAAGACGCACGCGCTCAGGTACGGGGCGTTCTGTCCGCGTGCGCCCGGCCGCAGCGTCCGCGCGTACCAGTGGCCGTTGGCGTCGGTCTGGATGCGGCCCCAGCCGGTGAACTCCACGCCGTTGCGGCCGAGATAGCCGCCACTGGCCGGGTCGCGCCGGATCGAGCCGTCGGTCGTGGACAGGTTGCCCTCGGGGTCGGGCCCCCACAACTCCACGAAGGCGTCCGGCAGCGGGTTGGCCTCGCCGTCGTAGATGTAGCCCTGGACGGTGATCGTGTCCGGGTGTCCGACGGGCGCGATGTCACCGCCGCCGGGGAACGGCAGTGCGTAGCCGTAGAAGGGGCCGACCGTGTGCGAAGGGGTCGGCAGCACGGACTCCGGACGGCTCGTGTCGATGGTCGTCATGGCGGGTCAGCGTCCTTCTTCGATCCAGGTGGCGTGCGGGCCGTCGAGCACGATGTCCCAGTGGTAGCCCATCGAGAACTCCGGCACCGACAGGCTGTGGTCGTACGTCGCGACGAGGCGCTGCCGGGCCGCGTCGTCCGTCACCGACTGGATGATCGGGTCGTACGGGAACAGCGGGTCGCTCGGGAAGTACATCTGCGTCACGAGCCGCTGCGTGAACGCCGAACCGAACATCGAGAAGTGGATGTGCGCCGGGCGCCAGGCGTTGACGTGGTTGCGCCAGGGGTAGGGGCCAGGCTGGACGGTCGTGAAGTGGTACCCGCCCTCGTCGTCGGTCAACGTGCGCCCGACACCGGTGAAGTTGGGGTCCAGCGGGGCGTCGTGCTGCTCACGCTGGTGCGCGTAACGGCCGGCCGAGTTCGCCTGCCAGATCTCCACCAGCTGACCGCGGACCGGACGCCCGTCCCGGTCCAGCAGCCGCCCGGAGACGGTGATCCGCTCACCGATCGGCTCCCCGTTGTGCTGCCGGGTCAGGTCGTTGTCGATCTCCGTGATGTCCCGCTCGCCGAACGCGGGCGAGGCCAGCTCCACCAGCTCCGGGTCCTTCGAGACGTCGATGGTGACCGGCGGCTGTTTCGGGTGGCGGAGCAGCGAGGAGCGGTACGGGGCGTAGTCGCGGCGCGGGTGGTGCTCGACCGGCGCGCCGTCGGCGACCCGCTTCTCGTACGTCGCGTGCTCGGCCGCTGTTTCGAGGTCGATGTCATGCTGGGTGAGAGCCATGGGGGTTCCTACCGTTCGAGGACGAGGGCCAGGCCCTGGCCCACGCCGATGCAGAGGGTGGCGACTCCAACTCCTGTGCCCTTGCGGGCGAGTTGGTGGGCGACGGTACCGGCGAGCCGGGCACCGGAGGCGCCGAGCGGGTGGCCCAGCGCGATGGCACCGCCCTGGGGGTTGAGGATCGCGGGGTCGAACTCGGGCCACTCGGCGACACATCCGAGCACCTGCGCGGCGAAGGCCTCGTTCAGTTCGAGGACTGACAGATCGTCAAATCCCTTGCCCGCCTTGGCCAGTGCGCGGTTGACCGCCTCGACGGGGGCGAGTCCGAAGTACTGCGGGTCGATCGCCGACACACCGGTGGCGGACACGCGGGCGAGGGGCTGACGGCCGGTGGCCTTGAGCCCTTCCTCGTCCACCAACAACAGGGCCGCGGCACCGTCGTTGAGCGGCGAGGCGTTGCCCGCGGTCACCGTCCCGTTCTCGGTGCGGAAGGACGGCTTCAGCTTGGCCATGGCGGCCAGGGAGGCGTCCGCCCGTACGGACTCGTCGGCGCCGAAGACGACCGGTTCGCCCTTGCGCCGCGGGATGGCGACGGGCGCGATCTCCCCGTCGAAGAGCCCCTCGGCCTGCGCCTCGGCCGCCTTCCGGTGACTCGCGAGCGCGAACTCGTCCTGCTGCTCACGGCCGATCTTGTGCTTGTCGGCGATCAACTCCGCGCTCTCGCCGAGCGGGATGGTCCACTGCGGGTCCATCTTCGGGTTGACCATGCGCCAGCCGAGCGTGGTCGAGTACAACTCGGTGTGCCCGGCCGGGAAGGGCCGCTCCGACTTGGGCAGGACGTACGGCGCACGGGTCATCGACTCCACACCACCGGCTACGGCGATGGAGGCGTCCCCGACCGCGATCGCGCGGGCCGCCTGGATGACCGCTTCGAGGCCGGAGGCGCACAGCCGGTTGACCGTCACACCCGGCACGGAGGTGGGCAGGCCCGCGAGGAGGCCGGCCATGCGGGCGACGTTGCGGTTCTCCTCGCCCGCGCCGTTGGCGTTGCCGAAGTAGACGTCCTCGATGCGGGAGGGGTCCAAGTCCGGAGTGCGGGCGAGGAGTTCACGGATGGCGTGGGCGGCGAGGTCGTCGGGGCGGACGGAGGCGAGCCCTCCGCTGTACTTGCCGATGGGGGTGCGGACGGCGTCGACGATGTAAACCGGGTTCACAGCAGGCCTTCCGTGACGGTGAGTTTCGCGTCGGTCTTGGCGACGATCTCCTCGACGCCCACACCGGGTGCGGTCTCGATCAACAGGAGACCCTCGGGTGACACATCGATCACGCCGAGATCGGTGATGACTCGGTTCACACACGCTTTGCCTGTGAGCGGCAGCGCGCACTCCTGGAGGATCTTCGGGGAGCCGTCCTTGGCCACATGCGTCATCACGACGATGACCGTACGTGCGCCGTGGACGAGGTCCATCGCCCCGCCGATCCCGGTGATCATCTTGCCGGGGATCGCCCAGTTCGCCAGGTCGCCCCCGGCCGACACCTGCATGGCACCCAGCACGGCGACGTCGATATGTCCTCCCCGGATCATCCCGAAGGAGAGCGCCGAGTCGAAGAAGGAGGCGCCCGGCAGGACCGTCACGGTCTCCTTGCCGGCGTTGATCAGATCCGGGTCGACCTGGTCCTCGGTCGGATAGGGGCCGGTCCCCAGGATGCCGTTCTCGGATTCGAGGATCACCTCGACGCCCGGCGGGAGGTAGTTGGGGATCAGGGTCGGCAGACCGATCCCGAGATTGACGTACTGCCCGTCCTGAAGTTCGCGGGCCGCGCGGGCCGCCATCTCCTCGCGTGTCCAGGCCATCAGCTGCTCACCGTCCGCTGCTCGATCCGCTTGTCGGCGGCCTGCTCGGGGGTGAGGGCCACCACCCGCTGCACGAAGATCCCGGGCAGGTGCACCGCGTCCGGGTCGATATCGCCGGGCTCGACCAGCTCCTCTACCTCGGCGATCGTCACCTTGCCCGCCATCGCCGCGAGGGGGTTGAAGTTCCGGGTGGACTTGTTGAAGACGAGGTTGCCGTGCCGGTCGCCCTTCGCGGCGCGGACCAGGGCGAAGTCGGTGCGGATGCCGCGCTCCAGGACGTACTCGGTGCCGTCGAACTCGCGCACCTCCTTCGGCGGCGAGGCGAGAGTGACGCCGCCCGAACCGTCGTAGCGCCAGGGCAGTCCGCCCTCCGCGACCTGGGTGCCGACCCCGGCGGGGGTGTAGAAGGCGGGGATGCCCGCCCCGCCGGCGCGCAGGCGTTCGGCGAGGGTGCCCTGGGGGATCATCTCGACCTCCAGTTCCCCGGCGAGGTACTGGCGGGCGAACTCCTTGTTGGCGCCGATGTAGGAGCCGGTGACCCGGGCGATCCGTCCGGCGGAGAGGAGGACGGCGAGGCCGGACTCCATCGCCCCGCAGTTGTTGGAGACCACACCCAGGGCGCTGACTCCGCGCTCGTAGAGGGCCTGGATCAGCACGTTCGGCACACCGCTCAGCCCGAAGCCGCCGACCGCGAGCGTCGCCCCGTCCGGCACATCGGCCACGGCCTCGTCGGCCGTGGCGACCACCTTGTCCATCCGTGAAGCTCCGTCCCGTTCGAGCGTCCGGTCAGCAGTTCATCAGGGCACTGAGCATTTCGGTGAAGTTTCCTTCACGCTGTCACTGCGGCGGCTCCGCGTCAAGGCCCAGGAGAAGTGTGAGGTCAGCTCCATGCGCAGGGCTGGACTCGGCCGTAGGACCTCCCGGTATTGTTCAGTGCACGGATGAATAGGACGTCGGGAGGGCACATGGCCGCGGTGGACCTCACCACCCATCCCGGGCACCTCGCCCGGCGACTGCAGCAGGCGCACTATCTGCTGTGGAACACCATGGTCTCCGAGGAGATCACCTCCCCGCAGTTCGCGGTGCTCAACGCGCTCGTCGACGAGCCGGGGCTCGACCAGCGCACGGTGGGGGAGCGGGTGGGTCTGGACCGGTCCACCATCGCGGAGGTGATCAGTCGGCTGATCAGGCGCGGACTCCTCGACAAGGTGCGCGATCCGCAGGACGGCCGGCGGTTTCTGCTGCGCCTTACCGACGACGGCACGCGCGTCCACCGCAAGCTGATCGTGCGCACGGCCCGGATGAACCAGCTCTTCCTCGCCCCCCTCTCCGCCGAGGAACAGACCGTCTTCTTCGACCTCATCCAACGGGTCTCGGACGCGGCGGAGGGGCTCCGCAACCCCGCGGAACCCCTCGTCGCACAACGTTAGGCCGTCGCCGCCCGGCATCACGCCTTCGCGAACACCACCCAGACCTGGCCCTTCGCGAAGTTCACCGGCGTACCGTCCGAGGCCGTGAACTCCGTTCCGTCCGTGGCCTTCTGCCGCTTCCAGTCGACGCTGAAGGTACGGCCGTCCCGCAGCACGTCCGCCTTCCCCGAGCCGACCGTCTCGGTGTACGGCGTGTTGTTGCCGAGGACGTCGTGATAGGCGGACTTGCGGATCTTGACGTACTGCACGACTACCGTCGCCGGGGCCACCCGCTTGCCGTCGGTCGTCACGGTGGGCGTGCCGTCCTCGGTGACCAGCCAGCGGTGCTTGCTCCCGGACCAGGTGAAGGTGAAGCGGGCCGCCGGATAGCGCACGCTGCGGGAGGCCGTGGCCTTGCCGCCCGCGGGGGCCGCGCCGTAGTGGAAGCCCGTCGTCAGGGCCGCCGCTCCCGGGGCGGAGGGGAGCAGCTTGTCCGGGTGGAGGAAGAGGTTGTGCGGGGCGGACCTGTCGACACCCCTGTAGTAGGCGCCGGACACCTCGTCGGGAGAGGCCGCTCGCAGCGGTGCCTTGGCGATCAGTGGCAGGAGTTTGTGCTGCGCCCCGGAGAAGGCGAGCGTCGGGTCGTCGAACTGGCGCAGCAGCTCCAGATCGGACACGCGGGCGCTGCGCACCGGGCCGACGGACTTGGGGAACTTCGTGGCGAACACCGCCATCAGCCGGCTCAGCCCGCCCTCGACCTGCTCCGCGTACACGATGTCCGCCGAGTCCAGACCCGTCTGCGGGCGGGCCGCGCGCACGTTGTCGATCTTCACCGCCAGCACTGGACCGGCGGCGGGGGCGACCGTGCCGCCGGCGCTCGGGCTCTGGGCCGGGCTCTGCGTAGGGGGCCGAGTCTGTCCGCGTCCGTCGTCGACGGGGCGGCCGTGATGTGCCGTGCAGCCGACCGCCAGGGAGGCCGTCATCGTGGCGGCCAGCAGCGCCGCTCTCGTCGCGCCGCGCCGCCGAGGCGCCCTTTGTCCCATGCCCACCGTTGCCACCAAGTCTGTGTTTTCGATTGTGCGCTTATAAGTTCATTGATGGCCATACCCGCTCGGTTGTGATTGTGCGCGCTGATTGCGCCGATCGGCCCACGAGGAAATGCGGAGGGGGTCAGTCCGGCGCATCCCGCGAGTCCCGCGGGCCGAGGATCTCTCCGAGGTCGTAGCGGACCGGCTCCTCCAGTTGTGCGTACGTGCAGCTCTCGGGCGTGCGGTCCGGGCGCCAGCGGCGGAAACGCGCCGTGTGCCGGAAGCGCGCGCCGTTCTCCATGTGGTCGTACGCCACCTCGGCCACCCGTTCCGGCCTGAGCGGCACCCAGGAGAGGTCCTTCTTGCCGGACCAGCGGCTCGGCGCGCCCGGCAGCCGCGCCGACTCGTGCGCGGCCTCCTCCGCCCAGGCCGCCCACGGATGGCCCGTCGGTTCGTCCATGCGCAGCGGAGCCAGCTCCTCGATCAGCTCGGCGCGGCGCTTCATGGTGAAGGCGGCGGACACTCCCACGTGCTGCAGGGCGCCCCGCTCGTCGTAGAGGCCGAGAAGGAGCGAGCCCACGACGGGGCCGCTCTTGTGGAGGCGGTAGCCCGCGACGACGGCATCCGCGGTCCGCTCGTGCTTGATCTTGAACATCGCGCGCTCGTCCTGGCGGTAGAGCAGGTCCAGCGGCTTGGCCACGACACCGTCGAGCCCGGCGCCCTCGTACTGCTCGAACCACCGTTGCGCCACCTCGATGTCGGTGGTCGCGGGCGCCAGATGCACGGGTGCGGTCGCGCCCGACAGCGCCCGTTCGAGCAGCGCCCGGCGGTCGCCGAGCGGGACGTCCAGCAGCGACTCGTCGGCCAGGGCCAGCAGGTCGAAGGCGACGAAGGAGGCCGGCGTCCGCTCGGCCAGCGTCCGCACCCGCGAGTCGGCCGGGTGGATGCGCTCGGTCAGCGCGTCGAAGTCGAGCCGCCCGTCCCGGGCGATCACGATCTCGCCGTCCAGCACACAGCGCTCCGGGACCCGCTCCTTCAGCGCCTCGACCAGTTCGGGAAAGTACCTGGTCAGCGGCTTTCCGGTACGACTGCCCAGCTCGACCTCCGCGCCGTCGCGGAACGCGATCGCCCGGAAGCCGTCCCACTTCGCCTCGTAGTGCATGCCCGGCGGAATCCTCGCCACCGACTTGGCGAGCATGGGCTTCACGGGCGGCATCACCGGCAGATCCATGGTTCCGATTCTGCTCTCGTACGTCGGTTGTCGCCCGGTATGCGATGTCTGTGCGTCGGGCCTACGGTGGCTCGCATGGGCGAAGCGGTGGAACTGGAGGCGGGTGGCCGGACCGTACGGCTGTCCAGTCCCGGCAAGATCTTCTTCCCGGAGCGTGGCTTCACCAAGCTGGACCTCGCCCGGTACTACATCGCGGTCGGCCCCGGAATCCTCCGGGCCCTGCGCGACCGCCCCACCACCCTGGAGCGCTATCCGGACGGGGTCGAGGGCGAGAACTTCTTCCAGAAGCGGGCGCCCAGGAACATGCCCGACTGGATCCCGACCGCCCACATCACCTTCCCCAGCGGACGCAGCGCCGACGAGATGTGCCCCACCGAGCAGGCCGCAGTCCTGTGGGCCGCCCAGTACGGCACGCTCACCTTCCACCCCTGGCCGGTACGCCGCGACGACGTCGACAGCCCCGACGAACTCCGTATCGACCTCGACCCGCAGCCCGGCACCGACTACGACGACGCGGTCCGCGCCGCCCACGAACTACGCGCCGTACTCGACGAGTTCGGCGGTCTGCAGGGCTTCCCCAAAACCTCCGGCGGACGCGGCCTGCACGTCTTCGTACCGATCGAACCGCGCTGGACCTTCACGCAGGTCCGCCGTGCGGCCATCGCGGTCGGCCGTGAACTGGCCCGCCGGATGCCGGACCAGGTGACGATCAAGTGGTGGAAGGAGGAGCGCGGCGAGCGCATCTTCGTCGACTACAATCAGACGGCCCGCGACCGCACCATCGCCTCCGCCTATTCCGTACGACCCCGCCCGCACGCCCCCGTCTCGGCCCCCCTGCGCTGGGACGAGGTCGGCACCGCGCACCCCCGGGACTTCGACCTCGCGACCATGCCGGTGCGTTTCGCCGAACTCGGCGACGTGCACGCCGACATGGACGACCACCGCTTCTCCCTGGACGCCCTGCTCGAACTGGCCCGCCGCGACGAACACGACCACGGGCTGGGCGATCTGCCGTATCCGCCGGAGTACCCGAAGATGCCGGGGGAGCCGAAGAGGGTGCAGCCGAGCAGGGCGAAGAAGAACCCTGCCCCGGATTCCGCTCCGGATTCCGACGCCGGCTCCGCCGCCGACTCCGCCCCTGACGGATCATGAGCGCATGACTCGCCTGCTGACACGGAGCCACCTCGGCGCTTTGTTGGAACCCCCGGCCTGCCTCGCCGCGCTGCGGGGCGGCTTCCTCGCCGTGGGGGCCATGGTGGCGATCCCGGGCCAACGGGTGCGCACCGACCTGCCGTTCCCCGGCACGGCCACCGCGCTGATGCCCGGACTGCTGCCCGGCATCGAGGCCTACACCGTGAAGGTCAACGCCAAGTTCCCCGACGCGCGGCCCGCGTTGAGGGGCGTGCTCTGCCTGCACAGCGGCGTGGACGGCGAGTTGCTCGCCCTGCTGGACTCGGCGACGGTGACCGCGTGGCGCACGGGCCTTGCGGCTGCCCTGGGCACGCATGCCCTCGCGGGGTCGGCGGAGGATGCGGTGGTGGGGGTCATCGGCGCGGGAGCACAGGCCGAGTTGATGGTGCGGGGGCTGGGCGCGCTGCGGTCGTACGGCGAACTCGTCGTCCAGGACACGGACTTGGACCGCGCGACCGAGTTCGCCGTACGGCACGGCGGCCGGGTGCTCGGCTCGGCGATGGAGATCGCCTCGGCCGCCGACATCGTCCTGCTGGCGACCTGGTCCCGCACACCGCTGCTGTCCCTCGCGGACACCCGGGAGGGACAGCACCTCACGAGCCTGGGCGCCGACGAGCCGGGCAAGCGGGAACTCGCCGCCGACCTGCTGGACGCGGCGCTGGTCGTCGTCGACGACCGTCAACTGGTCGAGTCCGTCGGCGCGTTGACCCCCACGGACATCGATTCCACGCTCGGCGACGTACTGCGCGGCGACCATCCGGGACGGACCGACGCCACCGCCCGTTCCGTCTACGCCCCGGTCGGGCTCCCGTGGCAGGACCTGGCGCTGGCGTGGCTGGCGTACGAGCGGGCGGAGCGGGACGGGGTCGGGCGGCGGGTGGATCTGTTGGGGTGAGCGGTGGGCGGGCATGCCGGGGCGAGTGGTGAGTGGCGGGGTCGGTCGAGGTCGACGAGGGTGCGCACGGTAGTGGGAGCGGAGGGCGCACTCGGTAGTGGGAGCGCTCTCAACGTCGGGTTCGGCCACGGCTATCCTGATCCGCATCATCGAGGAGGGGTCCAGACGTGACCGAGACAGCACCGCGTCCCACGCTGGAGGCCGTGGCCGCGCGGGCGGGGGTGTCGCGGGCCACCGTTTCCCGGGTGGTCAACGGCGGGGACGGGGTGCGGGAATCGCTCGTCGAACGGGTCCGGCAAGCCGTGGAGGAACTCGGGTACGTCCCCAACCAGGCCGCCCGGAGCCTGGTGACGAAGCGGCACGACGCCATCGCCGTGGTGATCGCCGAACCGGAGACCCGCGTCTTCGCAGACCCCTTCTTCGCCATGCAACTCAGGGGTATCAGCAAGGAGTTGACCGCCCACGACTCCCAACTCGTACTGCTCCTCACGGAAGGCCGCGACGACCACGCCCGCGTCGGCCGCTACCTCGCCGGCGGCCATGTGGACGGCGCCCTCGTCTTCTCCCTGCACCTCGACGACCCGCTGCCCGGACTGATCCAACGGGCCGGTGTCCCGACGGTGTTCGGCGGCCGGCCCTGCTGGAGCGAGGGGACACGGGCCTCCGGGCCCACGGTGTACGTCGACTGCGACAACCGGGGCGGTGCCCGCGAGGCCGTACGGCATCTCGTCGGGCTCGGCCGCACCCGGATCGCGCACATCACCGGCGCGCTCGACCAGACGTCCGCGGTGGACCGGCTCGACGGGTTCCGGGACGTCATGGTCGACGTCGATCCACGGCTGATCGTCGAGAGCGACTTCACGCCGGGTGGCGGTGAGCGGGCGATGCGGGAACTCCTCGACAACTGCCCCGACGTGGACGCCGTGTTCGCCGCCAACGACCTCACCGCCTACGGCGCCATGAAGGTGCTGCGCGAGGAGGGGCTGCGGGTGCCCGAGGACGTGGCGGTGATCGGCTTCGACGACATGCTTCCGGTCGCCGAGCAGACCGAACCGCCGCTCACGACGGTCCGGCAGGACATAGAGGAGATGGGCCGGTTGATGGCCCGCCTGCTGCTGCGCGGCCTGGACCGCCGGGGGGCCCGGGATGGCGTCGGAGGCGCGCCGTCCAGCGTGATCCTGCCGACCACACTGATCCACCGCGCCTCCGCGTGAGCCGTGCCCGTGCCCGTGCGTGAGCAGGGCCCGCGCGTCGGCACAGGACTGGCCCGTTGGCCTTTTGGCCCGCCGACTCGGGGGCCTGTCAGCCCTGCGGCGGCTCGCTCTTGATGATCGCGAAGCGGGCGCCGTACGGGTCGGTGAGCTGGGCCATGCGGCCGACGCCCTCCATGCTGGTGGCCGGCATGGTGACCTTGCCGCCCGCCTCCAGCGCCTTGGCCACGGTGGCGTCCACGTCGGCCACCTCGAAGTACGCCAGCCAGTACGCCCCCGGGGCCGCGCCGTTCGGGTCGAAGTCGAGTGGGACGACACCGCCGAACATCGCGTCCTCACCGGCACCGGCCGGGTTGAGACAGGTGTAGTCGCCGCCCGGCATCGGAGCGGCGGAGGTCTCCAGACCGAGCGAGGCGTCGTAGAACGCGGCCGCCGCGGCGACGTCCGGTGTGTACAGCTCGACCCAGGTCAGCGAACCGGGGTCGCCCGCGACGTCAACACCCTTGGTCCGACCCGGCTGCCAGATGCCGAAAGCCGCGCCCGCCGGGTCCCTGAGGACCGCCATGTGTCCCTCGCCCATCACGTCCATCGGCTGGAACAGGACCGCGCCGTGCGCCTGCTCCACCGCCTTGGCCGTGGCCTCCGCGTCCTGGCTCTGGAAGTACACGGTCCAGGCGGACGAGGCATGCTCCGGGGGCAGTGGCATGCCGCCGGCGACGGTCTTGCCGTCGAGTTGGAAGAAGCCGTAGCCGCCGGCCTCGGGTCCCGCCGACTGGAACTGCCAGCCGAAGAGACCGCCGTAGAAGGAGATGGCGCTGTCGATGTCGGGTGAGCCGACGTCCAGCCAGTTCGGAGCGCCGTTGACGAAACGGGTGGTGAGCATCATTGCCCTCCTCATTGAAGGGTCCCGTTCTCTGCACTGCCGAGTCTTGCACCGCCCACTGACAATCGCTGCCGGAGCGCGGCGGCGGTTCGGGGATACGGCGTTGATTACCCTCGGTGACCGCAGAATTTCTCCGTGTTTTCACACCGGTTCCGCGCGCCGCCGTGCGCCGCTGCGGGCGCGGGGCCATCATCGGGGCGGCCGGAGGCCTCGGAGCGTGGCGTTGATCCCGCGTTGATCGAACGTTTTTCGCCGGACGGCACGATCCTGGCCATGCACATCGACACGATCACGTCGCCCGACCTGGACTGGCAGCAGGAGGCGTTGTGCGCGCAGACCGGGGCGGACTTCTTCTTCCCCGAGCCCGGCAGCTCGGTCAGGGAAGCGAAGCGGATCTGCGGCATGTGCCCGATCCGCTCCGCCTGCCTGGAGTTCGCCCTCGACAACGACGAACGCTTCGGTGTGTGGGGCGGTCTGTCGGAGAAGGAACGCCTGGAGATCAGACGCGGCTCGCGCTGACCGGGCTTGCCCGGCTGAACAGGCTCGTTCATCGCTTGAACAGGCTCGTTCATTCGGTGCGGTTCGCGCGGAGGAGTGCGGTTAGGATCCGGGGGCGCACCCGGGCGTAGCGCAGAGGCAGGCGCACGTCGTGCTCTGACGAATCACATCGGTTCGAATCCGATCCCCGGGCTGCGTCCGGGGGCCCTGTAGAGCAGAGGCAGACTCGCCGCCTTCTCAGGGCGGATACGCCGGTTCGAATCCGGCCGGGGCCCCACTTCACAGCACGGCCGGGGCGGGAATCGATGACTGACGAGGGCGGGATCACCGAGGCGGAACTGGCGGCCTTCCACCACGTGGTGGGCAGGCTGCGGGGGCTGCCCGTCGACGATCCGGTGCGGCTGCGGGCGGAACAGGTCGCCGCGTCCTTCGCGCGGGACGGTCGGCTGCGGCGCCGCAAGGTCCGTGATGCCGACGTGTCCGCGGCCGACGCGGCGACGATGGCGGCGACGTCGACAGGGGCGGTGGACCGACGCGAGGACGCTCCGCTGGGCGGGGCGGGTGAGCCGGGGCGTGCGGATGCCGGTGGTGTCTACCGCAAGCCGCGCGGTTGCTACGTCTGCAAGTCGCCCTATCGACAGGTGGATTCCTTCTATCACCGACTGTGTCCCGAGTGTGCCGCCGACAACTCCGCGCGCCGGGCGCTGCGTACGGATCTGAGCGGGCGCCGGGTGCTGCTCACCGGCGGGCGGGTGAAGATCGGTTTCCAGTTGGCGCTGATGATGCTGCGGGACGGTGCGGAGGTGCTGGTCACGTCGCGGTTCCCGCACGATGCCGTACGGCGCTTCCGTGCCGAGCCGGGTAGTGAGAAATGGCTGGACCGGCTGACGGTGCTCGCCGTCGACCTGCGCGATCCGCGTCAAGTACTGGGCCTGTGCGAGGAGTTGAGGCGGGCGGGCGAGCCGTTGGACATCCTCGTCAACAACGCCGCGCAGACCGTACGCCGCCCTCCGCAGTCGTACGCGCTGCTGGCGGCCGGGGAGCGTGACGCGCTGCCCGAGGGGGCGTGGCAGGCGCCCGGCTTCACACCGACGCGGATGCTCGCGGGCGGGGCCTCGGCGCTGCCCGTCGTGCTGCGCGAGGCCGACGAGGCCGGACTGCTGCCCGACCCGTCCCCGGAGAACTCCTGGTCGGCACGGCTCGGCGCCCTCGACCCGGCCGAGGTCCTGGAGACCCAACTCGTCAACGCCCTCGCCCCCGCCCTGCTCTGCGACCGGCTGCTGCCCCTCCTGCTCGCCTCGCCGCGGCCACGCCGCTACATCGTCAACGTGACCGCGGTGGAGGGCCGGTTCGCCGTACGCAACAAGATGCCCGGCCACCCCCACACCAACATGGCCAAGGCCGCGCTCAACATGCTCACCCGCACCAGCGCCGCCGAACTCGCCGACCAGGGCGTCCACATGTGCGCCGTCGACACGGGCTGGATCACGGACGAGAACCCCGCCCCCAAGAAGGGCCGCATGTCCGAGGCCGGCTTCCGCACCCCGCTCGACATCGTGGACGGCGCGGCCCGCGTCTACGACCCGATCGTGCGCGGCGAGTCCGGGGACCCGGTGTCCGGCGTGTTCCTCAAGGACTATCGGGAGGCGGCGTGGTGAGCGGGGGCGTGGGGGATACGGGGGACATGGAGGGCACGGGGAACACGGGAGGACCTGCGGCGGCGGGTTCGGCGCAGGAGCCCCCGGTCTCCCCGGCGATCGCCTTCGCCGGTGTCCCGTACGTCGTGCCGAGACCCGTCGCCGAACTCGGCCCGCTGCTCGACTGGTTGCGTGCGGGCCAACCTGCCGGAGAGCGTCTCGACTTCGCCGTCGGTACGGCGTTGCCCGACGGGCGGCTCGACCTGTGCAAGCAGGAGTTGGGGGCGGAGGGTGCCGCGCTGGTCGCCGAGGTGTTGGCCCAAGGGCCGTCTCCAGTACGGCATTTGCTGCTCGGCACCGATGGGCTCGGGGACGAGGGAGCCGGGGTCGTGGCCGGGGGGAGTGGTGACGTCGAGACGCTCTATCTCGGCTGCAACGGGATCACGGCCGGTGGTGCCTGTCGGATCGCGGACCAGTTGCGTGCTTCGCCGCAGGTCGTCACCGGGGTGTGGCTCAAGCGCAACCCGCTGGGCAGTGGGGGCGGGCGGGCGGCGGCCGAACTCATCGAGTCCGCGCGGTCGTTGCGTACGCTCGACCTCGTGCAGACCGGGCTCGACCCGGCGGGCGTGACCGTCCTCGCCGACGCGCTGCTCGCCGCCGCCGGCAACGGGCGCCGCATCGAGCGCCTCTTCGTCGGCGGCAACCCGCTCGGCGCGGACGGCGCCGCGCCCCTCGCCTCCGTCATCGCGGCGGGCGCGATCGACGAACTCTACGTATCCGCCGCCCGGTTGGGGGACGCGGGCGCCCTCCGTCTGGCCGACGCCCTGGAACACGCGCCGTACGGACGGCTGACCCGTCTGTCCGTCGCCAGCAACGGCATCGGCCCGCAGGCCGCGGCGCGGCTGGTGACGGCGGCCACCGCGGCCGGGGTCGGTCTGCTGGACCTCGGCCGGGTGAGAGCGGCTGCTGTGCTCGGAGCGGCCGACAACCACCTCGACCTGACCGCCGCCGAAGCCATCGCTCAGGCTCTCGTGGCCGCCGAGCACCGCCTCACCCATCTCGTCCTGTCCCACACCGGGATGCGCAGCCGCGAGGCCCACCGCCTCCTCGACACGGCACCTCGCGCGCTCACCCCCACCCGCTTCGTCCTCGGCCAGGGAATCGCCGCCGGCATCAAACGCCGCCTGGAGTCCCTCACCGCCCACATCCCGCCACCGCCGCTCGCCCCCGACGTGGCCGCCGTACGCAGCGTGCACCGCACGGCGCGGCCGGAGGAAGGGGAGGGGGAGGGAGAGGCCGAACACGGGGTCAGCGGCGCGCCAACCCGGTGAATATGTCCGTCCAGAACCGCTGTTGCTGCGCCGACGCCCCCACCAGATACGTCGCCCGGAGCTTCGCCGGCAGCAGTGCCACCATGCGGGCCACCACCGCGCGGTGCTTCTTCAGCTGGGACAGCTCCGCGTTGGCGAGGATCTGGTGGACCACGTCGCTGTCGTCGCCGCCCTCGTCGGTGTGCTCGGCGGCGCGGCGCAGGCGGGCCTCCCAGAGGTCCGCGTCACGGGCCAGTTCGCGCAGCCCCGTCACCGGGCGGCCCTTGAAGCGGTCGATCAGGGCGGTGAGGGGCACGGGCGCGTACTCGCCGTCGCCGAGGTAGACCGTCGCCATCTCCAGCGGCAGCCCCCGCCGGTGCAGCTTGATGAGCCGCTCCAGCGTGCGCTTGGTGATCCAGGCGCGGCCGTCGTCGTCGATGTCGTGCTTCCACCACTCCAGCACCGTCTCCGCGTCCGAGCCGTACCGCGCGAGCAGCCACTCGTTGGCGGGGATGTCCTCCGGGTCGACCGTCAGCGAGGCCGTGAACCTCGTCGCCTGGGCGATGTTGTTCCGCGAGACCAGCAGCTTGCGGCCCAGATGGTACGGCGGGTTCTGGACGGCGATCTGTGCCCTCAGGTTCTCGATCCGCCGCCCCGCCAGCGACCACTCCTGGGTGATCTCCATCAGCTTGGCGAACGCGGCCTTGTCCTTGGGGCGGTTGTACTCGTCCCACACGATCGCCTTGGGGCCCGGCCCGGTGAAGTTCGCGGCCAGCAGATTGTCCAGGGTGCCGTCCGCCGACGGGATCGGCGCGCACAGGTCCTCGACGTTCGTCACCGGGAGCGAGAAGTACAACGGCTCCCGGCCCAGGCCCGCGCGGACCGTCTCCCGGACCAGCTCCGTCTTGCCGCACCCGGGCGGCCCTTGCAGCAGCACCGTCCAGCGGTTGCGCAGCGCGGCCCGGACCACCTGCCGTACCGGGTCGGGGATCGTGGCCGGGTTGGGCACGTCCAGGGCCTGGGCGACGCGGTCCAGGATCTCCGCCGTGCGGTTCTGCCCGGGCCTGCCGTCCGGGCCCGGCTCGGACAGTCGCAGCCGCTCGCCGTCGACCAGGGGCAGGCCCCAGCGGAGCGGGAAGCCCTCCTTCGCGTTGGCCAGGACGTGGTCCAGCGTGCGTGGGGACAGCAGCTCGCGCAGTGCGGGCGAGAGCGACGCCCAGACGCCGAACACCGAACGGAGGTCCCAGGAGCGGTACTTGGCGGCCAGATGCCGACGCCAGGACGTGTCGTTCGCCGTGATCCGCATCGTGACCATGCGGTCGAGCAGCGCGAGGTCGCCGCGCCGGGCCGAGGTCTCGGACAGCGACTCGTTGTCGGTGAGGAAGACACCGACGCAGCCGAGCGCCCGCAGATCGTGCTCCCCGAGCGTCCAGTTGCAGGCGATCTGCATCAGCTGCGACTGGATCGTGTCGCCGGCCTGCAGCGAGTCGTCGATGAGCAGTACGAACGGCGTGCCCGGCTTCAACTGGCTCATCACCAGCTGGCGCAGCACGAGTTCACCGGTGTGCGGGTCCCGCACCGGCGCGTTGACCAGCAGATCGTCCGGTGTCAGATTCGCCGCCGGGACGTACACCAGCGCGGTGCCCGGGTGGGCGCGGCCGATGTGGGAGAAGAACGTCGCCGTCTTCCCGATGCCGTGCTCGCCGAAGATCTGCCCGGTCTGCCCGATGTCGATCATCGCGTCGATGAAGGACTCCAGGCGCGACGGTTCACGCCGACCGTGCTCGGCCTCCGGGGTCGTCAACTGCCCTGTCTCCGTGGTCATTTACCGTGATCCTGTCGTGACGCGATGGCAGTCCATCGCCGGGTTGTGCGTCTCGGGCCACTCGCTGCCGCCCTCGGTGATCAGCCAGATCCACTTGTCCGGCTCGGCGGGCGTGACCGGCGGCGCGTACCCGTCGGTGAGCACCACGACCGCGTCCGGGGTGACGTCGAACCGCCGGCCGCTCACCTCGGTGCGCCCCTCCACGTAGTCGGCGACGACTTGGAAACTCGTGCCGCCACCGCCGTAGACCTGCTCGCCCGGCCGGAACGGCATCACCACGGCGTCGAAGGACAGCCAGTGCGCCTCGACTCCGTCGATACGGCCGACGAGTTCGGTGAGCCAGGTGATCACCTGGTGCGGCATCGAGCCCGAGGTGTCGTACGCGATGACCAGGACCTTGTCCCGGACCGGGCCGCGGCGCGCGAGCATCGGGTCCTGGCCGAGGGCCGCGAGCAGGGCGCCGCGCTTCTTCGGGTACACCAGCCGCTCGCCGTCGCGCAGCTTCGAGCCGAGGACGTCGACGAGCCAGCGCTGCCACCAGTGGACCGTACGCGTGCGTGCCGTCTCGCCGCGCAGGACGCCCGCGCCGAGGTTCCCCCAGATCCGGCCGGCCCGCGCGGAACCGTCCTCGGTACGGCCCATCAGGTCGAGCAACTCCCGCTCCGCGCCCGCGTGTCCGCGCCGGGCCGCCAGCAGGGAGTTCAACAGCGCGGACGACGCCACCGCGTCCACCGTCTCCTGGTCGGCCGGTGCCCACCCGTCCACCAGGTGCACGCACAGATGGCGCTGCGGGACCGGAGGGTGCCGCATCCGCTTCAGCTCGCCGTAGACCTTCAGGTCGGTCGCGATGAACTCCTCGTACGAAACCGGCTCCAGGCCGTGCGCGGTGAGGTCGTCGCGGTAGAGCTCGTAGATCTTCCGGGGGTCGATGCCTGTCGGCCGGCCGTTCAGCAGGGGCAGTTCGGTGCGGCCGAGCCGGACCAGGGCGACATGGTTGATGGAGACCTCGGCGGCCAGCTCGAAGACCGGGTCGTCGCGCAGTTCGAGGTCGGCGAACAGATGGCGCTGCACCAGGTGCCGTGCCTCGTGGAAGAGCACGAACTTCACGCCGTCCAGGCCGAGTTGGACGAAGAAGTCCGGGTTGAAGAGCAGCAGGCAGGAGCCGTCACCGGAGGCGACGACGGCCGCCGTGTCCACCGCCGTGGTCGGGATCTGGTGATGGCACTTCGCGTACAGCCAGGACGCCACCGCCGACTCTGTCAGCCCGAAGTCCAGCAGCGCGGCCTCCTTCAGCCGCCGTGCCTGAGCGATCACCGCCGGGTCCGCCGGCCGGTACCGCTCCAGCGCCCTGCGGTCGGCCAGATCGACCACAGGGGTACGCCGACCCCGCTCCCCGTACGCCATGTCACGCCCCCCGCGCCGCATTTCCCCCAGTGCCCCAATTGGTACCAGGCCGCACTGACAACGGGCCAAGGCATTACGCTCTGGCCCCAAGGGCGGGGTCGTAGCGCAGAGGCAGGCGCGTTGGTCTCCAGAACCGGAACACGCTGGTTCGAATCCAGCCGCCCCGCCCCCCTCAGGGACTCAGGGCCACAAGGCCCGGCTCAGGCAACCGCACCCGCCGTCACCACCAGTTCCACCGCGTTCCCGTGGAACGTGTCGACGAGCTGCGCCAACACCGCCCAGGCGTCCTCGTGGTCGGCCAAGTGCTCGCGCACGAGCGGTCGTAGAGCGTTCTCGGCGTCGCCCACGCGCGCGGGGAACAGCAGGTGTCCGGTGGACAGCACCTTCAGGACGTGCGACGCGGGGCCCCAGGCGGTCGCGTAGTCGGCGGGGCCGTCCAGCACGCCGGCCTCCTCCACCCGGTGGGTGAACTTGCGGTGCGTGCCGAAACGCGCGCGCAGCGCGGGCGGGCAGTCCGGCCGTATCGACAGGGCCCAGCGCGCGTAACCGGGCAGCGGGCGATCCTGGTCCGCCTCGGTGACCGCCTGCCAGTCGGAGCGCTCCAGGACCATCGACGCGGCCGTGCGCGCGGACTGCATGGAGGTGCCCTCGCGCAGGGCACCGACCAGGCCGAAGCGGGTGAAGTTCCCGGGGACCGGCGGCTCGTCCGACAGTTGCACGCTCTCGGCGACGGTCAACGGCTCCACGCGCGCGTGGCCGAACGGCACACCGCGCGCGATGGCCCGCCGCATCGCGTTGTCCGCGGAGACGTGCCGCCAGACCCACTGGTTCAGTTCCGGATCGTCCTCCTCCAGAACCCACAACAGCACGGAGGACGGCACCGCCGTCCTCGCCCAGGACCAGAGCAGAGTGTTGCGCCGGGCCTCGTGAGTCGGTTCCTCCTCCGGCTCCGGCAGGCCGATCCGCCGCCGTATCCGCTCGGCGTCCCCGCTGTCGATCAGGTTCAGCAGAAAGCCGACCGCCGCCCCCGACGTGCTGTTGTCACGCATGGCGGCATGATGCCGCAGCGGGGGCGTGTCCCGCACCGGTAAATCGATCACCGGGCGGTCGGGGGTCGGTCAGGCGCTCGCGCGGGCCGCCATGCGGGCCTTGCGGGCCGCCAGCTTCACGTCGAACTTCGAGGCCTCGGAGTCCAGGCCGCCCATGTAGAGGCCGATCTCCTCCTGCGCCTGCTGGCCCTCGGGGCCGAGACCGTCGATCTCCATGACCTTCAGGAAGCGCAGCACGGGCTGGATGACGTCGTCGTGGTGGATGCGCAGGTTGTAGACCTCGCCGATGGCCATCTGCGCGGCGAACCGCTCGAAGCCGGGCATGCCGTGACCGGGCATCCGGAAGTGGACGAGCACGTCGCGCACGGCCTGCATGGTGAGGTCGGGGGCGAGCTCGAACGCGGCCTTCAGGAGGTTGCGGTAGAAGACCATGTGGAGGTTCTCGTCGGTCGCGATGCGGGCCAGCATGCGGTCGCAGACCGGGTCGCCCGACTGGTGGCCGGTGTTGCGGTGCGAGACACGCGTGGCCAGCTCCTGGAAGGCGACGTACGCGACCGAGTGCAGCATCGAGTGCCGGTTGTCCGACTCGAAGCCCTCGCTCATGTGCTGCATCCGGAACGCTTCCAGCTTCTCCGGGTCGACCGCGCGCGAGGCGAGCAGGTAGTCGCGCATCACGATGCCGTGCCGGCCCTCCTCCGCCGTCCAGCGGTGCACCCAGGTGCCCCAGGCGCCGTCGCGGCCGAAGAGCGAGGCGATCTCGTGGTGGTAGCTGGGGAGGTTGTCCTCGGTGAGGAGGTTCACCACGAGGGCGATGCGGCCGATCTCGGTGACCTTGGACTGCTCCTTGCCCCAGGCCTCGCCGTCCTCGAAGAAGCCGGGGAAGTTCCGGGCGTCGCTCCACGGCACGTACTCGTGGGGCATCCAGTCCTTGGTGACCTTGAGGTGCCGGTTGAGTTCCGTCTCGACGACCTCCTCCAACGCGTACAGCAGCTTGGCGTCGGTCCAGACTGCGGGGCTGCCGAGGTGCGGGGAAGCGATCGTCACGGGGACTCCAGGGGACGCGGTACAAAACTGAACAAACCGGCGAGCGGTGCCGGGCCTGTGCAACTTACGGAATCGTAGGCTACGAAACCGTAGGTTACGAGACCGTAGGTTAAGGACGCTGTAAAAGATCGCTGTTCAGGCCGTATGGCCGGGGAATCCCGCGGAGCCGCAGGACCGCAGGTCCCGGCGCCGGACGGGCGGCTCCGTCACCCGTTCAGGCGTACAGATCCCGGAGCCGGACCGAGAGGCACGTCACACATCCTTCGAGTTTCTCGAACTCGCTGATGTCCACCACGACCGGTTCGTGGCCGAGATCGCTGAGCAGATCGGCCGTTTTGGGCGCGCTCGCCGCCATCAGCAGCTTGTCGTCGCCGAGCAGCACCACATGCGCGCCGGCCTCCTCGGGCACCGACAGGAAGCGCGGGAACAGCGACGGCCGGTCCACCTTCGGGATGTGCCCGAGCACCGTCCCGTCGGGCAGCGCGGTGACCGCCGACTTCAGGTGCAGCACCTTGCTCACGGGCACGGTGACCACCCGCGCCCCGAGCGGTTCGAACACGGCCCGCAGCTGCTGCACACCGGCCGCGTTCGTACGGCCGCCCCGGCCGACGTAGATCGTGTCGTCGACCTTGAGCACGTCACCGCCCTCCAGGGTGCCCGGCTCCCAGACCCAGTTCACCGAGCAGCCGAGCCGGGCCACCGCCTCCTCGACCCCGCCCGTCTCCTCGCGCCGGGACTCGGCGCCGGGCCGGGCGATCAGCGCCACGTTCTTGTAGATGACCACCGCGTCCTCGACGAACACGGAGTCGGGGCAGTCGTCGGCCGGATCCACCTCGATCGTCTCCCAGCCGTGCACCCGCAGGGTCTGCGCGTACGCCTCCCACTGCTCGACGGCCTGCTCGACATCGACCTTCTCCCGCTCGATGTGCGTGACCAGCCCTTCGGCCAGGCGCGGGCTGGGGCGGCGGACGAGGGCCTTCTTGCTGGGCACGAGCGGAACTCCGTATCGGCGGGATCGTTTCGGCGCCGTTGTCGCGGCACCGGTTGGCCATCATGCGTCACCCGTCCGTGCCGACAAAACCCCTGCCGTGAGATGTGGCCCTCCTGAGATGCGCGCCATGGACCTCAGGCCGGGTGTTCCACCTCCTCCGGTGTGATCGTCCGCAGCTCCCCGTCCAGCAGCAGCCAGCGCGTGATACCGATCGACTCCAGGAACGGCACGTCGTGACTGGCCACGATCAACGCCCCCTCGTACGACTCCAGCGCCGTGGTGAGCTGCCGCACGCTCGCCATGTCGAGGTTGTTCGTCGGCTCGTCCAGCATCAGCAGTTGCGGGGCGGGCTCCGCCAGCATCAGCGCGGCCAGCGTCGCCCGGAAGCGTTCGCCGCCGGACAGGGTCTCCGCCTTCTGGTCGGCGCGGGCACCTCGGAACAGGAAGCGGGCCAGCCGTGCCCGGACCCGGTTGTTGGTGGCGCCCGGCGCGAACCGGGCCACGTTCTCCGCCACGGTCAGCTCACTGTCGAGCACGTCGAGCCGCTGCGGCAGGAAGCGCAGCGGGACATGCACCGCCGCCTCGCCCGACACCGGTTCCAGCTCCCCGGCGATCGTGCGCAACAGCGTCGTCTTGCCCGCGCCGTTGCGCCCGATCAGCGCGATCCGCTCCGGCCCGCGCAGATCGAGCCCGCCCGCCCGGGCGCCGTAGGCGAGTTCGAGGTCAAGGAGGGTCAGGACCGTACGACCCGGCGGTACGGCCGTGTACGGCAGGTCGACGCGGATCTCGTCGTCGTCCCGTACGGCCTCCACCGCCTCGTCGAGCCGTTCCTTCGCCTCGGCGAGCCGCTCCTCGTGCAGGATGCGGTGCTTGCCGGCGGACTCCTGGGCGGCCCGCCTGCGCGCGCCCATGACGATCTTCGGCTCGCGCTTCTGCTCGTACATCTTCTGTCCGTACTTCTTGCGGCGGGCCAACTTGACCTGGGCGTCGGACAGTTCGCGCTTCTGTTTGCGCAAGTCCGCCTCGGCGACGCGCACCATCCGTTCGGCGGCGTCCTGTTCGGTGCCGAGGGCCTCCTCGTAGGCGGAGTAGTTGCCGCCGTACCAGGTGATCTCGCCGGCGCGCAGATCGGCGATCTGGTCGACGAGGTCGAGGAGTTCACGGTCGTGGCTGACCACGATCATCACTCCCGGCCAGGACGCGACGGCTGAGTACAGTCGCCTGCGTGCGTACAGGTCGAGGTTGTTCGTCGGCTCGTCGAGGAGCAGGACGTCCGGCCGACCGAGCAACAGCGCGGCCAGCCGCAGCAGGACCGACTCGCCGCCCGAGACCTCGCCGATGGTGCGGTCCAAGTCGATGTGTCCGAGGCCTAGTTCGCCGAGCGTGGCGAGCGCGCGCTCTTCCACGTCCCAGTCGTCGCCGAGTGTCTCGAAGTGCGCCTCGGCCGCGTCACCGGCCTCGATGGCGTGCAGGGCGGCTCGCTGTGCGGCGATGCCGAGCGTCTCGTCGACGCGCAGGGCGGTGTCGAGCGTGACGTTCTGCGGGAGGTGGCCGACGTCGCCCGCGACCCGCACGATGCCGTCGGCAGGGGCGAGTTGGCCCGCGATCAGCTTCAACAGGGTTGATTTCCCTGATCCGTTGACACCGACGAGCCCGGTTCTGCCGGGTCCGAAGGCGGCGTCCAGGTCCTCGAAGACGGAGGTCCCGTCGGACCACGCGAAGGAGAGGGACGTACAGGTGACGGAGGTATGCATGCGGGCCTCGCGGTTGCTTGACGCGGTCATGGGCAGACGCGTATCGAGACACCGCGAGGCGGGAGACTGGTCCCGGGGGCAGAGGGGAAAGGCCCTGTTCCGGAGGACGGCTCGGACGCCGAGGTCGCACACGGCGGACACACCTCAGGGGTGTGTGACGCGGTGTCTCAGAACCTCAGACGAGCAACGTCCTACTCCGATCGACGGCAACAGAAGCAAGGGCAACGCTACGAACGGCGTCGGGGAGCTGTCAACGCATTAAACGGGAGCCCGCGACCCGCACGCCGATGTCGGATTCCTGCCAGCCAGGGCGCGCCCGAGACTGCTTGGGTGGGGCGCATGACGAACCAGAACACCCTCCGCGACCGGGCTCTGGCCTTCCGCGCGCTGCACGTGCCGGGGCGTCCCCTCGTCCTCCCGAACGCCTGGGACGCCGCGAGCGCCCGCATCGTCGAGGACGCCGGCGCGTCCGCCGTGGCGACCACCAGCGCGGGCCTCGCCTGGGCCCTCGGTGTTCCGGACGGCGACCGGCTGGACCGGGAGCGGGCCCTGGAGGCGGTCGCCCGCATCACCGCGACTGTCGCCGTACCGGTGAGCGCCGACATCGAGAGCGGCTTCGCGAATGACCCGGAGGGCGTCGCCGACACGGTCCGCGCGGTGCTCGCGGCGGGTGCGGTGGGGGTGAACATCGAGGACGCGCTCTACGGGGGTGAGGGCGTCCTGCGGCCCGTCGCCGAGCAGGCCGAGCGGATCGCCGCCGCCCGTGAGGCCGCCGACGCGGAGGGCGTTCCGCTGTTCGTCAACGCGCGTATCGACACGTTTCTGCGGGGTGCCGGGGGAGTGGACGCGACCCTGGAGCGGGCCGCCGCGTTCCGGGCCGCGGGCGCCGACGGGATCTTCGTCCCCGGGGCCGTCGAGCCGGGAACGGTCAAGGAACTCGCCGACGGGATCGACGCGCCGCTCAATGTGCTGGTCGGCCCCGGAGCACCGCCGGTCGCCGAACTGGCCGCGCTGGGCGTCGCGCGCGTGAGCGCGGGCTCCAGCATCGCGCTGGCCGCGTACGCCGTGGTGCGCCGTGCCGCGCGGGAGCTGCTGGACACGGGTACCTACGACGCGCAGGCCGGAGGGCTCGGCTACGGCGAGCTCAACTCCCTGCTGGCGCGGGGGCGTTAGGCCTGTCGTGTTCCCTGGCTCAGCAGGCGTCCCGAATCAGCTCGGCGAGGTCGTGGTCCAGGTCGAGCTGGAGGTGTTCGAGACCGGCGGGCACCAGCTCGCCGGCGGCCTGCAGGAAGCGGCGCACCTCGGACGAGTGGACGTGCACTACGGCGGTGCCCTCGGGGGCGTGGAACTCCAGGACGGTGCGGTCGAAGCCGTAGGGCCGCACCCGGACGTCGCCATGGCCCTCGGCGCCGTGCAGACCGGCCGCGAGGAGGTCCCGGGCGAAGGTCCAGCAGACCTCGACGCCCTCCAGGGTGGCCGGTGCCGGGAAGGTCATCCGGACGGCGAAGGGGTCCCGTTGGTCGTAGTGCAGGGTGGCGGGAATGCTCGGCATCCGCGGTGCGGCGGCGACGAGTCGGGCCTCTACGGGCTGCTCGATGACGATGGACAACGCCTTGCTCCCTTGTGTGACGGCGGTGCTGACTGCGGTGACGGCCGGACGGACTCCCGAAAAGTTTCCGGAACGGACCCCCGAGTGGATGGGTCCGCACTGGGAGAGACGCTGGAACGGGCCGATTCGTGCACACGAATTTCGAGTGACCTCTGTCACCGCCGCCCATATGCGCCCAAGGCGGGCGTGGGCATCTGGACGGCCCCCGGGGAGTGGGCTAGCTTCGCCCGCCATGAGGCGCATGGGGAAGACGCGACGGGTGGGACGTACGTACCGGAGCATGGCCGTGGCAGTGGTGTGCGGGGCGGCGCTGGCCGCGCTGACCGCCGTACCGGCGCAGGCGCGGGACACGGCGCACCGGGCTCCGCACTGGGAGCTCAAGGACAGCGGGGCGGCCGATGTTCGGTTCCGGGGGCTGTCGGCGGTCAGCCGGAACACCGCGTGGGTGGCCGGGACGGCGGGCACGGTGCTGCGTACGACCGACGGCGGGGCGAGCTGGCGGAACGTCTCGCCGCCCGGCGCCGGCGATCTGCAGTTCCGGGACATCGAGGCGTTCGACGCGCGGCGCGCGGTGATTCTGGCGATCGGCGAGGGGGAGGCGTCCCGCGTCTACCGCACGGACGACGCCGGAGCGACCTGGACGGAGTCCTTCCGCAACACCGACGCGAACGCCTTCTACGACTGCATGACCTTCTTCGACAGCCGGCACGGCCTCGCGATGAGCGACCCGGTGGACGGGAAGTTCCGCATCCTGTCGACCGGCGACGGCGGCCGTTCCTGGAAGGTGCTGCCGAGCGCCGGGATGCCGGCCGCGCTCGACGGCGAG
Source organism: Streptomyces sp. NPDC058469 (assembly GCF_042721125.1). Taxonomy (NCBI): domain Bacteria; kingdom Bacillati; phylum Actinomycetota; class Actinomycetes; order Kitasatosporales; family Streptomycetaceae; genus Streptomyces; species Streptomyces sp. NPDC058469. The sequence continues at coordinate 52,331 of NZ_JBHXME010000019.1, read as the reverse complement.
GCGGGCTTCGCGGCGAGCGGCCAGTGTCTGGTGAGCTCCGGGCCGAGGGACGTCTGGCTGGCCACCGGCGGGGGTGCACGCGCGCGTGTCCTGCATTCCGCCGACCGGGGCCTCACCTGGGCGGCGACCGACACGCCGATCCCGGCCGGTGACCCCGCGCGCGGGGTGTTCGCGCTCGCCTTCCGCGACCGTACGCACGGCCTCGCGGTCGGCGGCGACTACACCGCGGACCAGCCGTCACCGCTGGCGGCGGCCGTCACCGGCGACGGGAGCCGCACCTGGCGTCCCGCCACGACCCCGCCACCCGCCTACCGCTCCGGCGTCGCCTGGCTGCCCCGCAGCCGCGGCACAGCCCTCGCGGTCGGCCCCACGGGCACGGACCTCACGACCGACGCCGGCCGCACCTGGAAGACGGTCGACACCGGCTCGTACGACACGGTCGACTGCGCGGCGGACCTGGGCTGCTGGGCCGCGGGGGAGAAGGGGCGCGTGGCGCGGCTGGAGGACTGAGGAGGCCGGGAGGGGGGTGGGTTCGGGCCGGGGGGCCACCGCGCCCCGCCGATTCTCCGCACCCCCGAGATCCCCGTACGCTCGGCACCACCATGACGACCGTACGTATTCCCGCGGGCTGGCCCGCGACCGAGGAGCAGGCCCGCGCCGTCCAGGACGAGTTGCGGGAGCGGGTGGTGACCGGCGAACCGGGACCGCCGCCAAGGGCGGGGCATGTCACGGGAGTTGATGTCGCCTACGACGACGAGCGGGACGTGGTGGTGGCCGCGGCCGTCGTGCTGGACGCGGCGGATCTCACCGTCGTCGCCGAGGCCACGGCCGTCGGCCGGGTCTCCTTCCCGTACGTACCAGGGCTGTTGGCCTTCCGCGAGATCCCCACGGTGCTGGCCGCCCTGGAGGCCCTGCCCTGCCCGCCGGGCCTGGTCGTGTGCGACGGCTACGGCCTCGCACACCCCCGCCGCTTCGGCCTCGCCAGCCACCTCGGCGTCCTCACGGGCCTGCCCACGATCGGCGTCGCCAAGAACCCCTTCACGTTCACGTACGACGATCCGGGCACCGAGCGCGGCTCCTCGTCGCCGCTCCGTGCGGACGCCGACGAGGTCGGCCGCGCCCTGCGCACCCGGGACGCGGTGAAGCCGGTCTTCGTCTCCCTGGGCCACCGGGTGACCCTGGACAACGCCTGCGCCCACACCCTCGCGCTGACCCCGGAGTTCCGCCTCCCGGAGACGACCCGCAGGGCGGACGCGCTGTGCCGGCGGGCGCTGCGGGAGGCGACCGCGTAAGCACCTGGGCGAGTCGCGTTCTGAGTACCGGATCTGAGTACCTGTACGGATGCGACCGCGCCCGCATGATCGGCAGGCTGTCCCGCATGACAACGCACCGTTCCCCGAAGCCCGTTGCCCACCCCAGCCAGCCCGTCGAGCGCGCCGTGATGATCGCGCTCGTCCTGTCCGTGGCGGCGGGCCTCGCCTGGATCGGCGGGATGATCTACACGCTGTGGCCGTGAGGCCGGGGGTGCGCCGGTGCGGGAAACACGCGAGCCCCACCCCGCAAGCAGCGGTGTGGGGCTCGGACTTGAGCGCCGGGCAGGCCTTGCACCTGCATCTCCCCGCAGGAAGCGGGACGTCTTTCCTTGGACCACCGACGCGCGACCAGACTCCGGATGTTCCGGCGACCGGCTCAAGATCCAGCTTAGCCCATCCCGAGGATCACTCCGAACTCCCCGATGGGCGGGGCCAGTAGAGGGCCCGACGGGCTCTCGTGCTCAAGGAGGTCGGGCATTCTCACCGGCTCGCCGCCACCCGGAACGTGATGCCCGCGGTGCGGAGCCGTTCGATGAGTGCGTCGCCCATCGCCACCGCTGTCGTCACCTGGCCTGCTGTGGGCGGGAGTTCGTCGAGGGCGAGGGAGAGGGCCGACTCGGCGAACATCTTCGCCGTCTCGTCGTAGCCGGGGTCGCCGCCCGCGACCTCCGTGAAGACCCGGCGACCGCCGCCCTCGCCCACGAACTTCACGGAGAACCAGCTCTTCGCGCGCTTCTCGGGGCTCGGTCCGTCGCCGGGCTTGAGGCGGTCGGACAACCAGCGGCGGGCGGGCGGGAGTTGGGCGGCCGTGGCCAGTGCGCCGACCGCCGTGACCCCGCCGAGCGCCACGGGAAGGTGGCGTACGGCCGCGTAGTGGCGATAGCGGAAGTCGGGGCCGTAGCGTTCCAGGGCCCTCGCGGATCGTTGAACGACCTGCGGGTCGATGGTCGGCAGGGGTACCGCCCAGGAGCCGACCTCCCCGGCGAACCGCGGTGCCCCCATGGGTGCCCCGGCCCGGCGGCCCACCAGCCGCGGTTCGTGGCGGCGCCGATCCCGGGCGGCGGCCAACACCTGCCTGCCGCGCCCGAGTTGGGTCAACGCCGTGGCGAACGTGCCGCCGGAGAACATCGCGTCGGCGGTCACGAAGCCGTCCACCGTCAGGGGCACCCCCTCCGGCAGTTGCCGGACGGTGAAGTACGCCCCCAGGTCGTGCGGAATCGAGTCGAAGCCGGCGGAGTGCACCAGCCGTGCGCCGGTCTCACGCGCGCGTGCGTCGTGGCGGACGTAGGTCAGGTCGACGAACTCCGGCTCGCCGCTGAGGTCGAGATAGTCGGTGCCGCTGTCCGCGCAGGCGGCGACGAGGTCCTCGCCGTAGGTCACGTAGGGGCCGACCGTCGTGGCCACCACGCGCGCGTGCTCGGCGAGTTCGCGCAGGGAGGCCGGGTCGGAGACGTCGGCCCGGAGCACGCCGACCGACGTGCCGCCGGGGAGCCGTTCGCGCAGTCGCTTCAGTTTCAGCTCGTCGCGGCCGGCGATCGCCCAGCGCAGGCCCTCGGGCGCGTGCGCGGCGAGATACTCCGCGGTGAGCACACCGACGAAGCCCGTGGCTCCGAAGAGCACGATGTCGTAGGGACGGTCCGTCCTGTTCAGCCTGCTCATGACACTCCTGGTCCCGCTGCCCGTGCCGCTGTCGGTGGCTGAGGCTAGCGTGAAGAGTGCGGAGCCCGACGACGAGCCCGGAGGTATCAGGTGGCCGTGCCCAGGAACGCCCTGAAGAAGCGGGCGAAAGTACGCGAGTTCACCCTCGGGCTGCCGGGCGCCGAACCCGCAGGCCACGGCCTGGGCAAGGCCGGCCGGGTGCGCCTCCCGCTCGCCGAACAGGGCGCCCCGGCGGCCGAGCTGCTGTGCGACTGGGTGGAGGAGAGCTGCGGCGCAGTCGTCCCGAAGCGGCTGATAGCCGAGCTGGACGCGGAGGACCGCGGCTAGCCGCAGCTAACGGCGGGTAACTTGGCTAAGCGCTTGCTCGCCCAGGCCTTGTGTCGAGTGGAACACGTTCTTATCATCACTGGTGTTACATCAGTTGTGTCACAGCTGGGGGCTGGATGACAGCGGCAACGACGCCCGGGCACGGCCCGCTCTCCGGCGTGCGCGTGGTCGAGCTGGCCGGGATCGGCCCCGGCCCCTTCGCTGCGATGCTCCTCGCCGACCTGGGCGCCGACGTCGTCCGCGTCGACCGGCCCGGCGGCTCCGTACTCGGCGTCAACCCCGAGTACGACGTCACCAACCGCAACAAGCGCTCGATCCTCGTCGACCTGAAGTCGCCCGACGGCCCCGCGCGCGTGCTCGACCTGGTCGAACGCGCCGACATCCTGATCGAGGGCAACCGCCCGGGCGTCACCGAGCGCCTCGGCGTGGGCCCCGAGCCCTGTCACACGCGCAACCCCCGCCTCGTCTACGGCCGGATGACCGGCTGGGGTCAGGACGGCCCCCTCGCCCAGCGCGCCGGGCACGACATCGCGTACATCGCGCTCACCGGCACCCTCGGCATGATCGGCAGCCCCGGGGAGCCCCCGCCCGCCCCCGCCAACCTGCTCGGCGACTACGCGGGCGGCTCGCTCTACCTCGTCGTCGGCGTCCTCGCGGCCCTGCACCACGCGCGCGTGACCGGCACCGGCCAGGTCGTCGACGCGGCCATCGTCGACGGCACCGCCCACCTCTCCGCGATGATCCACGGCATGCTCGCGGCCGGCGGCTGGCAGGACCGGCGCGCCGCCAACCTCCTCGACGGCGGCTGCCCGTACTACGGCACGTACGAGACCGCCGACGGCAAGCACATGGCGGTGGGCGCCCTGGAGCCGCAGTTCTACGACGCGTTCGTGGACCTGCTCGGCCTCGCGGACTTCGCCGACGCCCGCAGGGACTGGACCCGTTGGGGCGAGCTGCGCGAGGCGGTCGCGGCCCGCTTCCGGAGCCGTACGAGAGACGAGTGGGCCGCCGTCTTCGCGGGCACGGACGCGTGCGTGGCGCCCGTGCTGTCGCTGCGCGAGGCCCCGTACCACCCGCACCTCGCCGCGCGCGGCACCTTCACCGAGCACGGCGGGATCACCCAGCCCGCCCCCGCACCCCGGTTCTCCGCGACGCCCACCTCGGTGCGCGGCGGGCCCGCCCGACCCGGCGCGGACACCTCCGACGTGGCCCGGGACTGGGAACTCCCCGGACTTCTCGACGCCGTCGACGACCCTCAGCGAGGAAACCCCTCGGCGAGTCTTTGAACACCCTCATTGAAAGGCTTGGCAGTGAGCACCGAAGCGTATGTCTACGACGCGATCCGCACCCCGCGCGGGCGCGGCAAGGCGAATGGATCCCTGCACGGCACGAAGCCCATCGACCTGGTCGTCGGACTCATCCACGAGCTCCGTGACCGCTTCCCGGACCTGGACCCGGCCGCGATCGACGACATCGTGCTCGGAGTCGTCGGCCCGGTCGGCGACCAGGGCTCCGACATCGCCAGGATCGCCGCCGTGGCCGCCGGACTGCCGGACACGGTGGCCGGCGTACAGGAGAACCGCTTCTGTGCCTCGGGCCTCGAAGCCGTCAACATGGCCGCCGCCAAGGTGCGTTCGGGCTGGGAGGACCTCGTCCTCGCCGGTGGTGTCGAGTCGATGTCCCGGGTGCCGATGGCCTCGGACGGCGGCGCCTGGTTCAACGACCCGATGACGAACCTCGCCGTCAACTTCGTGCCCCAGGGCATCGGCGCCGACCTGATCGCCACGATCGAGGGATTCTCGCGACGCGACGTGGACGAGTACGCGGCGCTCTCCCAGGAGCGGGCGGCCACCGCCTGGAAGGAGGGCCGCTTCGAGCGGTCCGTCGTCCCGGTCCGCGACCGCAGTGGTCTGGTCGTCCTCGACCGCGACGAGCACCTGCGCCCGGGCACCACCGCGGACTCCCTCGCCAGGCTGAAGCCGTCCTTCGCGGACATCGGCGAACTCGGCGGCTTCGACGCCGTGGCCCTGCAGAAGTACCACTGGGTCGAGAAGATCGACCACGTCCACCACGCGGGCAACTCCTCCGGCATCGTCGACGGCGCCTCCCTCGTCGCCATCGGCTCGAAGGAGGTCGGCGAGCGTTACGGCCTCACCCCGCGCGCGCGGATCGTCTCCGCCGCCGTCTCCGGCTCCGAGCCGACCATCATGCTCACCGGGCCCGCGCCGGCCACCCGCAAGGCCCTCGCCCGGGCCGGGCTGACCATCGACGACATCGACCTCGTCGAGATCAACGAGGCCTTCGCCGCGGTCGTCCTGCGCTTCGTGCGCGACATGGGCCTGTCCCTGGACAAGGTCAACGTCAACGGCGGCGCTATCGCACTCGGCCATCCGCTCGGTGCCACCGGTGCGATCATCCTCGGCACGCTCGTCGACGAACTGGAGCGCCAGGACAAGCGCTACGGCCTCGCCACGCTGTGCGTCGGCGGCGGCATGGGCATCGCGACGATCGTCGAGCGCATCTGAGGACCCCAGCGGCCACCAGAGCTTTCTGCGGCCACCAGAGGCTTCCGCGGCCACCAGAGACTTCAACGGAGAACCCCTCATGACCGAGAGCACCACCATCCGCTGGGAACAGGACGACACCGGCGTCGTCACCCTCGTCCTCGACGACCCCGACCAGTCCGCGAACACCATGAACGCGGCCTTCCGCGACTCCCTCACCGTGATCGCCGACCGCCTGGAGGCCGAGCGGGACTCCATCCGCGGCATCATCGTCACCTCCGCCAAGAAGACCTTCTTCGCTGGCGGCGACCTGCGCGACCTCATCCGCGTCACCCCGGACACCGCCCAGGAGTTCTTCGACGGCGGCCTCGCCATCAAGCGGAACCTGCGCCGCATCGAGACCCTCGGCAAGCCGGTCGTCGCCGCGATCAACGGCGCGGCCCTGGGCGGCGGTTACGAGATCGCCCTCGCCTGCCACCACCGGGTCGCCCTCGACGCGCCCGGCTCCAAGATCGGCTGCCCGGAGGTCACCCTCGGCCTGCTCCCCGGAGGCGGCGGAGTCGTCCGTACGGTACGGCTGCTCGGCATCGCCGACGCCCTGCTGAAGGTGCTCCTCCAGGGCACCCAGTACAGCCCGCGGCGCGCCCAGGAGAACGGCCTCGTCCACGAAGTGGCCGCCACCCCGGACGAGTTGACCGCCAAGGCCCGCGCCTTCATCGACGCCAACCCGCAGTCGCAGCAGCCCTGGGACAAGCCGGGCTACCGCATCCCGGGCGGCACTCCGGCCAACCCGAAGTTCGCCGCCAACCTGCCCGCCTTCCCGGCCACCCTGCGCAAGCAGACCAACGGCGCGCCCTACCCGGCCCCGCGCAACATCCTCGCCGCCGCCGTCGAGGGTGCCCAGGTCGACTTCGAGACCGCCCAGGTCATCGAGACGCGCTACTTCGTCGAGTTGGCGGTCGGCCAGACCTCGAAGAACATGATCCAGGCGTTCTTCTTCGACCTCCAGGCCGTCAACTCCGGCGCCAACCGCCCCCAGGGCATCCCCTCGCGCCCGGTCCGCAAGGTCGCCGTCCTCGGCGCAGGGATGATGGGCGCCGGCATCGCCTACTCGTGCGCCCGCGCGGGCATCGACGTCGTACTGAAGGACGTGACCGCGGAGGCGGCGGCCAAGGGCAAGGCCTACTCCGAGAAGCTCTGCGCCAAGGCGGTCTCCCGCGGTCGTACGAGTCAGGAGAAGGCGGACGCGCTACTCGCCCGCATCACCCCCACCGCCGACCCGCAGCAACTCGCGGGCTGCGACGCGGTGATCGAGGCCGTCTTCGAGGACACCTCGCTCAAGCACAAGGTGTTCCAGGAGATCCAGCACATCGTCGCGCCCGACGCGCTGCTCTGCTCCAACACCTCCACCCTCCCCATCACCGCCCTCGCCGAAGGCGTCGAGCGACAGGTCGACTTCATCGGGCTGCACTTCTTCTCGCCGGTCGACAAGATGCCCCTCGTCGAGATCATCAAGGGCGAGCGCACCGGCGACGAGGCCCTCGCGCGCGCCTTCGACCTGGTCCGGCAGATCAAGAAGACGCCGATCGTCGTCAACGACTCGCGCGGCTTCTTCACCTCACGCGTGATCGGTCAGTTCATCAACGAGGGTGTCGCGATGGTCGGCGAGGGCATCGAGCCCGCGTCCATCGAGCAGGCCGCCGCGCAGGCGGGCTACCCGGCCAAGGTCCTTTCCCTGATGGACGAGTTGACGCTCACGCTCCCGCGCAAGATCCGCAACGAATCCAAGCGGGCCGTGGAGGAGGCCGGCGGCACCTGGCCCGGCCACCCCGCCGAGGCCGTCATCGACCGCATGGTCGACGAGTTCGGCCGCACCGGGCGCAGCGGCGGCGCGGGCTTCTACGACTACGGCGAGGACGGCAAGCGCGCCGGTCTGTGGCCGGGCCTGCGCGAGCACTTCACGCGCGCGGGTGCCGAGAGCCCCTCCGAGACCGTGCCCTTCGAAGACATGCAGGAACGCATGCTGTTCTCCGAGGCGCTCGACACGGTCAAGCTCCTGGAGGAGGGCGTGTTGACGTCCGTGGCGGACGCCAACATCGGGTCCATCTTCGGGATCGGCTTCCCGGGCTGGACCGGCGGTGTCCTGCAGTACATCAACGGCTACGAGGGCGGCCTGCCCGGCTTCGTGGCACGCGCGCGTGCACTCGCCGAGCGCTATGGGGAGCGGTTCACGCCGCCCGCGCTGCTCGTGGAGAAGGCGGAGAAGGGGGAGCACTTCAGCGACGCACGCTGACGTATCGCTGAGCGACACGCTGCCCTTGCCCTCCGGAGGCGGGACCCCGACGCTGACCGGCGAACCGGTCACCGGTCCCGTCCCCCGAGGAGCCCCCATGGGTCACCGTCCCGCCCTCGCCCTCCTCGACATCCTGCGCGGCGAGGGCGTGGACCGGGTCTTCGGAAACCCCGGCACCACCGAACTCCCGTTCCTGGCCGCCCTGTCGGAGACCGAGGACGCCCCCGAGTACGTCCTCGGCGTCCACGAGGGCGCCGTCGTCTCCATGGCCGACGGCTACGCGCGCGGCACCGGCCGTCCCTCGTTCGTCAGCCTGCACATCGCCGCCGGACTCGCCAACGGCCTCATCGGCCTTCTCAACGCCCGCCGTTCGCGCACCCCGCTCGTCGTCACGGCCGGCCAGCAGGACCGCCGCCACCTCCAGCAGGACCCCATGCTCTCCGGCGACCTGCTCGGCCTCGCGACCCCGGCCGTGAAGGCGACGTACGACATCCAGCACGCCCGCGACCTCCCCCTTGCCCTGCGCCGCGCCTTCGCACAGTCCCAACGGCCGCCCGCCGGGCCGGTGTTCCTGTCCCTCCCCATGGACCTGCTCGCCGAGGACACCGAGGTCGAGGTCCCCGCCCGCACCACCCCGCCCAGGCAGGGCCCCGCCCCCGGACTCGACCGGGCCGCCGTACTGCTCGGCGGCGCCGCCCGTCCCGCGATCGTCGCCGGGGACGGAGTGGGCCGCGAGGACGCGGTGGCCGCGCTCGTCCGTACGGCGGAGGCCTGCGGCGCCACCGTCCATCACCAGCCGATGGCCGACTGCCTCAACTTCCCTGCCACACACCCCCTTTACGCCGGGATGCTGCCACCCCGCCACGACGCGATCCGGGCCACCCTCTCGTCGTACGACACCGTCCTCATCGTCGGAGCCCACGCCTTCACACCCCACCACTACAGCCCCGGGCCAGCGCTGCCGCCCGGCCTCACCGTCGTCCAACTCGACTCGGACGCCGACGAGATCGGCCGCAACTTCCCCGCCGACGCCGGTCTCGTCGGCTCGCTCGCGCCCTCGCTCCGGCGGCTCGCCGAACTGCTGCGCGAGCAGGTGCCCGACCACACCGCGAAGGCCCGCATACTGCGCGCCGGCGAACGCCACACCGCCGAACGGGACCGCGTCGACTCGGCCGCCCGTGCCGCCTACTCGTCGGCGCCGCTCGCACCCTGGGCCGCCGCGCACGCCGTCGCGCGCGGCCTGTCGCCGGATGCCGTGGTCGTCGAAGAGGCCATCACCGTGGGCCTGTTGCTCCGTCGGCTGCTACGACTCGACCGTCCCGGCAGCTACACCCACACCGTCGGCGGCGGGCTCGGCTGGGGCATCGGCGCCGCCGTCGGCCGCTCGCTCGCCGAACCCGGGCGACCGGTCGTCTCGGTCCTGGGGGACGGCTGCGCGCTGTTCGGACTCCAAGGTCTGTGGAGCGCGGCACGGCAGCAGGTCCCGGTGCTGTTCGTGGTGATGGGCAACGGCAGCTACCGCACCCTCCAGGACACCTACGAGGCGATGGGCGGCAAGGACAGCTGCCCCGGCACCGAACTGGGAGCCCTGGACTTCACCCAGGCGGCGCGCTTCTTCGGGGTCGACGCGGTGCGGGCGGACAGCGCCGACCACCTGCGTGAACTGGTCGCCGGGGCCGACGAGTTGACGCGGCCGCTGCTCGTGGACGTACCACTTCGCATGTCGTGACGCCGTGACGTCGAGGAGGTACCGCTTCGATTGCGGTTCATGACTCACCGTCACCCACACCTTGTCAGCCGCGCGCGACAGCGACCACCATCGGTCCATGACGGACGGGCCGCTGCCGAAGTCGGTGCTCGCGCGCGGGGTGTTGCTGCTCCGCGCCTGCGGCGATGCCGAGACCGCGCTCTCCCTCGCCGAACTGGCCCTGCGCACAGGCCTGCCCAAGCCGACAGCACACCGGTTGATCGGCGAACTGGTCCGACTCGGCCTGGTGGACCGCACCGCCGAGGGCAGCTACCGCATCGGACTCGCTCTCTTCGTCCTCGGTCAATCATCCCCGTCCGTAAGGGAGTTGCGCGACGTGGCGCTGCCCTACCTGGGCGATCTGCACGAGGCGACCCACGAGAACGTGCACCTGGCCGTCCCGGACGGCACCGACACCCTCTTCCTGGAGAAGATCACCGGCCGCCGCGCCACCCCGATCGTCTCCCGCACCGGCGGCCGCCTCCCCGCCCACTGCACCGCCACCGGCAAGGTCTTCCTCGCCCAGGACCCGCGCCCGCCCCGCCGCACCCTGCCCCGCCTCACCCCGCGCACCCTGGTCCTCCCCGGCCAGCTCGCCCGCGACCTCGCCCTCACCCGGGCCCGCGGCTACGGCGTCAACCTGGAGGAGGCCGAGATCGGCATCTCGGCGGTCGCGGCCCCCGTCTACGACCCCGACCGCGGGCCCCGCCCGATCGCCGCGATCTCCGTCACCGGCGGCACCCGACGCCTGGATGTGGACCGCATCGGGGCACGGCTGTGCGCGGCGGCACGGGCGATCACGCGGAGCCTGTCAGTCTGACGCCGCAACCTCCGGCCGCTGCATCGCCACCGCCAACCCATGCTCCGTCAACCGCTCCCCCCGCACCTCCTCGGTGACCCGCCCGCGCACGAACACCAGCACCCGGTCGGACACCTCCGTCAGCTCCGCGAGGTCGGTCGACGCGATCAGGACCGCCGCGCCGCCCGCCGCCAACTCGCCCACGATGCGGTGCATTTCGGCGCGTACGCCGACGTCGACGCCCCGGGTCGGATCGTCCAGGACGACGATCTTCGGTTCGGTCGCGAGCCACTTGGCGAAGACGACCTTCTGCTGGTTGCCGCCGGACAGCCGGGCGACCAGGTCGTACGGCCCACCACGCAGCCGCAGCCGCTCGGTCAACTCGACGGTGCGGCGCACGAGTTCGGATCGGGAGGGGGCGATCCCGCCCCGGCCCAGCGCCAGCCAGCTGACCGCCGTGGTGTTCTCCCACACCGTACGGTCCACCATCAGCCCGTACCGTTTACGGTCGCTCGGCACGAAGGCGACGCCCGCGCGGACCGCGCCCCGCAACGAGCGCGGCAGACCCCGGCCACCGACGTCCACCCGGCCCGCGGAGACCGCGGTACGCCCGCACACCACCGCCAACGCGTCGAGATGGCCCGCCCCTTGCAGCCCGGCGACCCCGACCACCTCACCGGCCCGCACGGTGAAGGTCACGTCGGTCAGCCGCCCGGGCACGGTCACCTCGGAGAGCACCACGGGTGGCGGCCGGTCCATCAAGGACCGTGCCCGGCGCGGCGGTTGCTCCGGCCGGCCCCCCAGCATCGCCGTCACCAGCTCCGGCACATCGACCTCGGCCCGCTCCACGCCCGCCAGCGCGACCCGCCCGTCCCGCAGGACCGTCACGCGCTGCGCGAAGCGCATCACCTCGTCCAGGAAGTGGGAGACGTACAGGACGGCGATGCCCCGGTCCGTCAGCGTGCGCAGGACACCTTCGAGGCGGTCGACGGCGGCGGCCGGGAGCGCCGAGGTGGGCTCGTCCAGGATCAGCAGCTTGGGGCGTCGTAGCAGAGCGCGTGCGATCTCCGTCAACTGCTGGTCGGCCAGCGCAAGTTCGCCCATTTCCGTGCGAGGGTCCACGTCCAGGCCGAGTTCCGCGAGGACCGGTCGGGCCGCCCGGTCCATGGCGCCCCGGTCCAACAGGCCCAGGCGCAGGGGCGGGCGCTGCGGGAAGAGGTTCTCGCGCACGGTGAGGTCGGGGAAGAGGCTCAACTCCTGGGAGACGACGGCGATCCGGGCGTCCTCGGCCGACCGCACCGTCCCGCCGTCCGCGGCCAGCGTCCCCGACAGGATGCGCACCAGCGTGGACTTCCCGGCACCGTTCTCACCGACCAGCGCGTGCACCTCACCACCGCGCAGCCGGATCGAGGCGCCGTCCAACGCCCGTACCCCGCCGTAGGACTTGACCAGGTCCTCCGCCACGAGGATGTCGTCGTGAGCCATCTCAGCGCGCGTCCTTCAGCGGCTTCAGGTTGGCCGACTGGTCGCCGAGCAGCTTGTCGATCGTCGGCTTGTACCAGTCGTACGCCGCCTTCGCCGACTTCTGCCGGGCGATGATCTCGTCGATGTCGGAGGAGTCGACGACCCCGCCGGGGGACAGGAACCAGCCATCCGGCAGCTTGCCCTTCTTGTCCCGGACGGCCTCGATCAGCAGCGCCGTGGACAGATAGCCCTTCAGGAAGTGCTGGGGGTCGATGGTGACGAAGTTGGAGCCGTCCTTCACCGCGTCCAGGGTCTTCGGGTCGACGTCGAACCCGGCCGTCAGCCACGTGCCGTGCTCGGCCTTCTTGATCTTCGCGAGGTTGTAGCTGTCGGCGTCACCGACACCGAGGAACGCGAGCGCGTCCGGGTGCGCGTTCACCTGTGCGGACCAGGAGCTGTAGTTCTGGCCGGGATCGCTGTACGTCTGGAAGGGGCCGAGGATCTTGACGCCGGGCGCCTCCTTCTTGAACGTGTCGGCGATGCCCTTGGCGCGGTTGTCGAGCACCGGGGTCCCCGGGTTGGGCACGCCGATCACGATCTGTCCCTTCGGATCGCTGCCGAGCCGCTTCAGCGCCTCCTTCGCCATCAGCTCGCCGAGTGCGTAATTGTCGTTCCCCACATAGAAGTTGACCTTGCTGCCGTCGGTGGGGGAGGTGTCCAGGGCGACGATCGGGACGCCCTGGTCGACGGCGCGTGCGGCGGGCCGGGTGAAGATCGGCGGGTCGAGGTTCTCCAGGACGATGCCGTCCTTGGCGACGGCTGTGAGGTTCTGGAACAGCTGCACCTCGGCGGGCCCGTCCGTGTTGGGCGGTCCTACGGCCTTGAAGTCGACCTTCCCCGCGTGGCTCGCCGCGCTCTGTGCGCCCAGCACCATCTCGTGGGCGAAGTTGAGGGAGATGTTGGCGACCGAGATCCCCATCTCCAGCTTGCCGTTCTTGCCGCCGGAGCCGCCGCCGGAGCCGCATCCTGCGGTGGCCAGCAGGACCAGGGCGCCGAGCGCCGCGGACCAGGTACGTGAACGGGGGTGCATCACGGCCTCCAAAAGGCTGGACCACAGGGGGACTTGACCACGGGGGGACTTGGACGACGGCGGGACTTCACTTGCGACGGCGTCCGGTGCGGCGCAGCGCGCTGTCGGCCGCGACGGCGACGAGGATCACCCCGCCGGTCGCGAACGACGTCCAGTTGATGGGTACTTCGAAGAACACCAGGCCGGAGGCGACGACCGAAAGGATCATGGCCCCGGCCACCGCGCCGACCACCGAGCCGCGGCCCCCGGCCAGCGGAGTGCCGCCGATGATGCACGCGGCGATCGCCTGCAACTCGTAGCCCTGGCCCAGGGTTGGGTCCCCCGCGCCGTAGAAGGCGAGTGCCAGCGCGGCGGCGCAGGCCGTGGTGAGGCCGGACAGGGCCAGCGCCTGGATACGGGTGCGGACAACCGGGATGCCGCTGAAGGCGGCGGCGTCGGGGTTGGACCCGATCGCCCGCACCCGGGCCCCGAAGCGTGTCCGGGACAGCACGACCGCCAGCACGACGATCACGGCGAGCAGCACCCACAGCGCGAACGGCACCCCGCCCGGATCGCCGCCCGCGAAGGTGAAGAACGAGTCGTCCAGCGGGAGATCGGTGATCTGCTTGCCGTCGGCGAGGGCCAGCCCGACGCCCCGGAAGAGCATCAGCGTGCCCAGCGTGACGATGAACGACGGCAGCGCCAGCAGCGTCGTCACCAGCGCGTTGAACATCCCCAGCCCGATCCCGGTGACCAGCATCACCGGCACCGCCAGCCAGGGCGGAGTGCCGTCCCGGATCAACAACGCCCCGACGACCAGGCACATCGCGTAGGTTCCGCCCACGGAGAGATCGACCTCGCGCATCGACAGCGCGAAGACCATGCCGCACGCCATCAGCGAGATGTAGACGGAGTTGTGGGCGGTGGACAGGAGGTTGTTCGTGCCCAGGAAGTCCGGGTACGGGATGCCGATCCCGGCGATCAGCAACCCCAGCACGAGCAGCACACCGAACTCGTCCCGGACCCACCGACGCGGCACCGGCTTCAACTGACGGGCTGGCAGCGTGAGTCGACGCCGCCAATGCGCCAACCGGCCCTGCCCGCCGCCCTGTTCGCGGGCGCGCTCGGCGTCGTCCACGGCACGCTCGGTCTCGGTCATCGGGCACGGCTCCCGTACGGCTGGTGCTGGGGTCGTCACGCAGGGTGGGCCCACCGGGCGTGAGCGGCAACCGGGGCGTTTCAGCGAGTGGAATGTGCTCTTGCCGGACGCCTGACAGGTCATCACACTCGCCCCATGGAGACGCGTACCGCCCTGGTGACCGGAGCGGCACAGGGCCTCGGGCAGGAGTTCGCCGTCGCGCTCGCCGGACGCGGCTACCGGGTCGCCGGACTCGACCTCGTCGCACAGCCGGAGACCGCCGAAAAGGTACTGGACTATGTGGAGTTGATCGGCGACGTCACCGACGAGAACCAGATCCAGGGGGCGTTGGAACGCGTCATCGACCAGTTCGGCACCCTGCACGTCCTGGTCAACAACGCCGGCGTCTACCCGGCGTGCCCCTTCGAGGAGATCACACCCGAGGAGTGGCGCCGGGTCATGCGCGTCAACCTGGAGGCGCCGTTCCTGCTGACCCGTGCGGTCCTGCCGTATCTGAAGGCCGCCGGCCGGGGCCGTATCGTCAACATCGTCTCGGCGGCCGTCCTCACCGCACCGCCCACGATGGTCCCGTACGTCGCCTCGAAGATGGGCCTCATCGGCTTCACCAGGTCACTCGCCGCGGCGCTCGGCCCGTACGACATCACCGTCAACGCGATCGCGCCCAGCATGGTGCGCACCGCGACCGCCGAGCGGACGGTCGGCGCGGACGGCGGCTTCGAGCACGTCCGGGACCAGCAGGTGGTGCCACGGACACAGCGGCCGTCCGACCTCGTCTCGACCCTGCTGTACGTGGTCGACGAGGGCAGCGGGTTCCTGACCGGGCAGACGCTGAACGTGTCGGGTGGCTCAGCCTTCCTCTGACTCCTGCGCTTCCTTTGACTCCTTTGACTCCTTGAGCCACTCACGGAGTTCCTCGCGCAGCGACCGCTGAAAGGTCGTCAGAAGGGCCTGCACCACAAGGGGTTGCATGTGCGCGGACAGCGACTTCACGTCCTGCGCGGCACGTTGGGAGACCTCCCCGCGGAACACCTGCGACAACTCGTGGGCCGCCGCACGGGAGTGCTCGATCAGTACGTTCCGGGACGCGAGGATCGCCTCCTGCGACACTGGTACGTCGAGGAGCTGCACGCCGAGCCGCAGCAGACCGGAGTCGACGCGGTACAGGGTCCCGTCGAGCCCGACCACGCCCATCGCGACGAGCCGCTCCACGTCGTCCTCGCCCAACGACCGCCCCGCCCGCCGCTCCAGCTCCCGCCGGTCCAGGGACTCCGTGCCCTCCGGCGCCCATGAGGCCACCACCGCACGATGGATCGCGAGGTCGTGCGCGCTGAGGTCCGGCGGCAGCTGTGCCAGGTAGCGCTCGATCGCGGCCAGCGTCATGCCCTGGTGCTGCAACTCCTCGATCAACGCGAGCCGCGACAGATGCTCCTGCCCGTAGTGTCCTACCCGCCGCGCCCCGATCACCGGCGGCGGGAGCAGCCCCTTGGTGCTGTAGAACCGGACCGTGCGGACCGTGGTACCGGCCCGCGCGGCCAGTTCGTCGATGGTGAGCGTCGGCTCCTCGGTGTCGGTCGTCATACGCAGCAGTATCGCTGTCTCACCAATGCTGTGAAACCACCGAAGGGCCGTTGTCAGTGGTGCCGCCTACGGTGGATCTCATGTCGGGGATCAAGTCGGAGATCAGTTACGTCAGGGGAGACGCGACCGTTCCGTCGGTCAAGGGCGTCAAGGTGATCGCGCATGTCTGCAACGACATCGGGGGCTGGGGAAAGGGCTTCGTACTGTCGGTGTCGCGCCGCTGGCCGGAGCCGGAGAAGGCGTACCGGGCCTGGCACCGGGACCGCGCGGCCAACGACTTCGGGCTGGGCGCGGTCCAACTCGTCCAGGTCGAACGCCATGCGTGGGTCGCCAACCTGATCGGCCGGCGCGGGATACGCACGGGCAGCAAGGGCGTCCCCGTGCGCTACGAGGCGATCGACACCGCCCTGTCACACCTGGCCGACCGGGCCACCGAACTCGACGCCTCCGTCCACATGCCCCGCATCGGATGCGGCCTCGCGGGCGGCAAGTGGTCGCGGGTCGAACCGCTGATCACCGAGCGGCTGGTGCGGCGGGGGATCGCGGTGACGGTGTACGACCACGGGGACTGACGACACCCCAACCGGCGTACCGCTGCAAGGAGTTGCGCATGTTTGCGAAACCTCTTGCAGTGATCGTCGGCGACTGCTTGACTCGCGGCGCGCATCGGTGGAGGAGAGTCATGAGGGGTGAGTCATGAGCAGCGGCAAAGACAGAGATAGGGACATCGACGTCCTCGTCCTCGGCGGCGCCGGCGTCGACACCATCGTCCACGTCCCCGAACTGCCGCTGCCCTACGCCGACAGCTACATGATCGACCCCGGCATCCGCACCCGCGCCGGCCAGACCGGCGACTTCGTGGCCCTCGGCCTGAGCGCGCTGGGCCTGCGCACCCACCACCTCGACATGCTCGGCGCCGACCCCGAGGGCGACCTGGTCCGCGCGCTGCACCGCGACCACGCCATCCCGCTCACCGAAGTCCCACAGCCCGCAGGCACCAAGCGCGCGGTCAACCTCGTAGGCCCCGACGGTCGGCGCCTCTCCCTCTACGACTCGACCCGCGGCCACCCCGACGACCGCCTCCCGGAACCGACGGTCCGCGCCCTCGCCACGACGAGCCGCCACGCCCACGTCTCCATCACCCAGCCCTGCGCCCACGCCCTACCGCTGTTGCGCGAGGCCGGTGCGACGATCTCGACGGACCTGCACAACTGGGACGGCACGAACCCGTACCAGCAGGAGTTCGCCCACGCGGCGGACATCGTCTTCCTGTCCACCACCGCCCTTACCGGCACCCCCGAACACACGATGCGAGCCATCGCCGAGCGGGGCCGGGCCCACCTGGTCGTCGCCACGGCCGGCGCGGAGGGCGCCTATCTGCTGGCCGACGACGAGGTGACCCACATCCCGCCTGTCACTCCGCCCTCCCCGCTGGTCGACTCGAACGGCGCGGGCGACGCCTTCGCCGCCGCCTTCCTCTACGGCTGGCTCAATCGAGAGACACCACAGCGTGCCGCCCTGTACGGCACGATCGCGGGTGCCCACGCCTGCACGGTGCCGTCCACGGAGACGGAGGCGATAAGCCGCAGCGAACTCCTGACAAGGGCAGGGGCAGCGCCCCTTTAGGGGCGCGGGGCTGTATCAATATGCGGCATCCGCCGCGTGGGCGCGACCAGCCACAACCGGCCCGCAGCCCCCACCCCACAGAACCCGGCAGCCGCTTAGTGCACGTCGTTCGTAGCCGCGATCTTCTTCCAGGACTTCGGCTGCATCGGAGCCACAGCCGCCCCCGCCCCTGCGATGGCCGCGCTCCGCGCCGCCGGAGCCGCCGGCTTCGTCGGCTGGAACAGCCACGTGTCGAAGAGCGCGGAGAGCGGCTTGCCGGATACCTGCTCGGCGTACTTCTGGAAGTCCGCGACGGATGCGTTGCCGTACGCGTGCTCCTTCGGCCACCCCTTCAGAACCGCGAAGAACGCATCGTCGCCGATCTCGTTCCGCAGCGCCTGGATGGCCAACGCACCCCGGTCGTAGACCGGAAGCTCGAACTGGTTCTCCGGACCGGGGTCACCCGGCGCGATGGTCCAGAACGCGTCGTCCGCCGGGTGCGAGGCGTAGACGTAGTCGGCGAGTTGCTGGGTGGTGCCCTCGCCCTCGTGCTCGGACCAGAGCCACTGCGCGTACCGCGCGAAGCCCTCGTTGATCCAGATGTCCTTCCAGCCCTTCAGCGACACGTCGTCGCCGTACCACTGGTGGGCCAACTCGTGCACGACGACAGAGGTGTTGGCGCCGTTCGCGAACTGCTTCTGGCTGTAGTAGACCCGGGTCTGGGTCTCCAGCGCGTACCCGGTGGTCGTGTTGGGGACGTACCCGCCGGCCGAACTGAAGGGATACGGCCCGAAGTAGCCGCTGAGCCAGTCGACGATCTCCCCGGTGCGCTCGACGCTCGCCCGCGCGGACCCGTCGTTGTCGCCGAGGTCCTTGCTGTAGGCGTTGACGACCGGGACGCCACCGTCCGAGGTGCTGGTCGTGATGTCGAACTTGCCGAGGGCGAGCGTGGCGAGATAGGTGGCCTGCGGCTTGTTCTGGCGCCAGTTGTAGCGGGTCCAGCCGAGTTGTGAACTCGTCGACTGGAGCGTGCCGTTGGAGATGGCCTGGGTGCCGTTCGGCACCGCGACCGACACGTCGTAGGTCGCCTTGTCGCTGGGGTGGTCGTTGCTCGGGAACCACCACCACGCGGACTCGGGCTCGTCGGCCGCGACCGCGCCGTCCGGGGTGCGGTGCCAGGTGGTGCAGCCGTACGCGCTCTTCGTGGACGGCACCCCGCTGTAGCGGACCACGACCGTGATCGGTGTGCCCTTGGGCAGCGGGGTCTTCGGGGTGATCTCCAGCTCGTGCTGGCCGGAGGTCGTGAACGTCGCCTTGGCGCCGTTGACCCGGATCTCGCTGACGTCGAGGAGGAAGTCCAGGTCGAACCGCGACAGGTCCTGCGTAGTCTGCGCGAGGATCGTCGCCGTGCCCGTCAACTCGTCGGTGGCGGGCTGGTATTGAAGCCTGAGGTCGTAGTGCGAGACGTCGTATCCGCCGTTGCCGTAGGCCGGGTAATAGGGGTCGCCGATGCCCGGAGCGCCGGGGGAGTAGCTTGCCGCCGACGCCGGGATCGCCAGCATGAGGGAGGCCGCCGCGAGTGCGCCCGGCGCGATGATTCTGCGGTGCACGAGAACTCCAAGTCGTAGGGCTCCACGAAAAGCCGAAGAGCCGTGGGGGTCCACGAAAGGTCGAAGAGCCGTAGGTGTCGGTCCACGAAGTCTGTTCAAAGGCTATTCAGTCCCTGTGCCCCGGCGCCTGTCCACGGCCCCTCCTGTCACACGATCGCCATTCGGCCGTCACGACCCCGAGTGCCTCTTCCTGCACGGGAGTTGACCGATGTACCGTCCGCGCATGCCGAAACGCACGCGCTTCACGATCTGGAGATCGCTCGCGACCGCGGCGATCGCCGCCCTCCTGGCCGCCTTCCTCACCCCGACAGCGGCCCAGAGCGCCCCACAGGAGAGCCAACCCGTCTACTCCTACGCGAAGGCCATCCGCGAGGCCGTCTGGGTGGACACCGGACTCGACGGCGACGGTGACGGAAGGACCGACCGGGTCGCCGTCGACATCGTCCGGCCGAGCGAACCCGCCCGACAGGGCCGCAAAGTCCCCGTCATCATGGACGCCAGCCCCTACTACTCCTGCTGCGGACGCGGCAACGAGAGCCAGCTGAAGACGTACGACGCCAGCGGCAACGTTGTCCAGATGCCGCTCTTCTACGACAACTACTTCGTGCCCCGCGGCTACGCCTTCGTCGGCGTCGACCTCGCCGGCACGAACCGCTCCGACGGCTGCGTCGACGTCGGCGGCCGCTCCGACATCCAGTCCGCGAAGGCCGTGGTCGACTGGCTCAACGGACGCGCGAAGGCGTACACCACACGCACCGGAACCGCTCGCTCGCAAGCGAGTTGGACCAACGGCACGACCGGAATGATCGGCAAGAGCTGGGACGGCACCATCGCCAACGGCGTCGCCGCCACCGGCGTCAAAGGCCTGAAGACGATCGTCCCGATCAGCTCCATCTCCTCCTGGTACGACTACTACTTCGCCAAGGGCGCCCCGCTCTACGACTCCGGCCCCGATTGGCTGTCCGACGCCGTGGAGAGCCCCGACGCACAGGCCAAGTGCGCGGCCGTACAGAAGAAACTCGTCGACGGCGCCCCACGCACCGGCGACTGGACCCCGCTGTGGACCGAGCGCGACTACGTCAAGGACGCGAGCAAGGTCAGGGCCAGCGTGTTCCTCGTGCACGGCATGCAGGACCTCAACGTCCGCACCAAGAACTTCGGTCAGTGGTGGGACGCCCTCGCCAAGAACGGCGTCGAGCGCAAGATCTGGCTCTCCCAGACCGGCCACGTCGACCCCTTCGACTACCGTCGCGCCGACTTCGTGGACACCCTGCACCGCTGGTTCGACCACGAACTCCTCGGCTACGACAACGGAATCGACCGCCGGCCGATGGCCGACGTCGAACGCCACCCCGACCAGTGGGTCACGTCGGCGACCTGGCCGCCGAGCGGCACCGCGACGACCACTCTCCACCCGGCGCAGGGCACCCGGGCGGGCGTCGGCACACTCGGCCTCGGCACCGGCGCGGGCACCGAGACGTTCACCGACAACCCGCAGGAGAGCGAGACGGATTGGGCGGCCGCGATCGACAAGTCGACCGCGGGCAAGGCCGGTTTCGTCACCGGGCCCCTCACCAAGGACCTGCGCCTGTCGGGCTCCTCGAAGGTGACGATCACCGCGACGCCCACCACGTCAACGGCCCATCTCTCGGCCGTACTTGTCGACGTCGGCCCCGACACCATCCGTGACTACGCCGACTCCGCCGAGGGCATCACCACGCTCACGAACCGCACCTGCTGGGGCGAGGCCACGGCGGGTGACAGCGGCTGCTTCCTGGCAACCCAGGCCAAGACCAAGGCGGTTGACTACAACGTCTTCAGCCGCGGCTGGGCCGACCTCGGCAACTACGCCTCCGACACGAAGGGCGTACCGCTCACCCCGGGCAAGGCGTACACCATCACCCTCGACCTGGCGGCGACCGACCACGTCGTCCCGGCCGGACACCGCCTCGCCCTGATCGTCGCGGGCACGGACAAGGACCTCATCGATCCGCCGTCCACCACCCCGACCCTCGCCGTGAACCTGTCCCGCACTTCGGCCCAACTCCCGCTCGTCGGCGGCGCGTCGGCGTTCGCGAAGGCCACGGCGGGCGCTACGGCCACCAGCGCACCGGCGGCCACGGCACTCGACGGCGTGCGCGCGCCGAGCAGGGTCCAGCGGGTGCCGTAAGGAGTACCCCCCGTCCCGGCCCCTCGTCGATGCCGACGCAGGCGGAGCGGCCACCCTCCCGGCGAAAGTGTGACACTTTAAGCGAAAGTGTCACACTTTCGCCGGGTACCTGTCTCCTCGCTCCCGACCAACAGCGCGACCCCTCACTTCGCGCCCGCCTCCACCAGCCCCGCGGCCTCCCGCGCACATCCCCACGCCACCGTGATCCCCGCCCCACCGTGACCGTAGTTGTGCACCAACGCCCGCCCGTCCCGCAGTACTTCACGCTCCAGGCGCACCGAGGGCCGGGTGGGCCGCAAGCCCACCCGGTGTTCCAGCACCCGCGCCCCGGCGATCTCCGGCCGGATCGCCGCGCACCGGGCGATGATCGCCTCGGCCACTGCCGGATCGGGTGTCATCGACCACGCGTCCTCCTCGGCCGTGCCGCCCAGGATCAGCCCGCCCGGCTGCGGGAAGAAGTACGTGGACGTGTCCGCCGAGTGGTCGACGGACGTCAGCCATGTCGTGATCCCCGGGTTCTCCACGACGACCAACTGCCCGCGCACCGGCCGCACCGAGCGATCGGGCACGAGGTCAAGTGAGTCCAGCCCCGTGCAGTTGACCACGACGGCCGCCGGTACCTCCGTGAGGTTCGTCACCGACCGCTCCTCGACGGTCCCGCCCAGCTCCAGGAACCGCTCCCGCAGCCACGGCAGATGGGCCGACATGTCGATCAGCGGCAACTGCGCCCACAGCCCGCCGCCCGCGTACTCCTCGGCCCGCGCCTCCCGCAGCCCGGGCACCCGCGCCGCCCACGGCCCCAGCTCGTCCAGCCGTGTCTCACCCTGTACGCCCTCGACCATGCGTACGCCCGTCTCCTCGGGCCGCGCCGCCAACTCCTCGTACACGACGAGCGATTGGAGCGCCCACTCACCGACGAGCGCCTCCGGCTCGATCCGGTACGGCCACCACAGCGCGCCCGCGACCGCCGAGGTCGTCAGCTCGACAGGCTCCCGCGTCCACACCCGCACCCGGGCACCGCGCTCCGTCAGCACGACGGCCGTCGTCAACCCGATGACGCCCCCGCCTACCACGATCACATCGCCACTCATGCCGCTCTCCATGCGCGGACGCTAGCGGAATGTGTCATGCAGTGCTCACATCGCCCTCGCTCTGGGGATACTCACAGCATGTCTGCCGAATACGCGGCCTTCGGCCTGGCACCGGCGATGCGTGCCGGTGAAGTCCTCGCGGACGGCGGCTACCAGGTGCACCGCGACTTCGTCGACTTCATCGTCGACGGCCGCCCGCTGCTGTTCCAGCTCACCGACCTGGACGCCGTCTCCCCACTCGCCTCCGACGTACCGCCCGCGATCTTCACCGCCCAGGTCCGCAGCCTCCTCCTGGAGACGGACCCACCACTGAAGGGCGGACGCTACGTCATCTACGGCTGCCCCGAGTGCGAGGACCTGGCCTGCGGCGCCGTCACCGCCGTCATCCAGCAGGACGGCGCCGACTACATCTGGCGCGACTTCGCCTGGCAGACCGACGAACACGCCGATATGGAGCGCAACGGCTACCACGGAATAGGGCCCTTCCGCTTCGCCGGAGCCGAGTACCGCGCGGCCCTCGACTCCCTCGTCGACGGCACCGCCCCGGTCGCCGGACGCCGTGTCCTGCTGATCGGCGCCCGCGTCGCGATCCTCGCCAAGCTCGCCGCCGCCCTGCGCGCCATCGGCATCGGCGCCGACATCACCGGCGACGCGACCCACGTCCCCGCCGACGAACTCCGCGGCTACGGCGCCGTGGCCTTCGGCCGGGCCGTCACTCCGGCCGAACGGACCGCCGTACAGGCCGCGTTCGACCGCGCCGGGGTCGACGTGGCGTACGTCGACGGCCTCGCCCCCGTCGTCCCGCTCCTCGTCGCCCAGATCGAACACGCCCTGGACCGCCGCCCCGCCGAGCAGCACCGTCTGACCCGCCTGGTCGCCGCCGACGGCGAGGCGGGGATCGAGGTCACCTCGCCGTGCCGGGTACGCCTCACCGCGTACCGACTCGACCGCCTCAACCGCAACCACACCCACGAACTCTTCGAGGGCGTCCTGGAACCCGGCCGCCACCGCATCGCCCTGGACGCGAAGGCGGTGAAGGGCGAGTCCTTCGTCGTGGCCCGGACCACGGGGAGCGTGCTGGTGGAGGCGATGGCGCGGTGAGAACCGCGGCGCGGGCGGCGAAGGGGACCGATTAGGATCGGCGGTCTGATGACTGCCACTCTCGTCGCCAAGAATCTCGCCGCCGGACACGGCGACCGCGCCCTCTTCACCGGGCTCGACCTCGTCGTCGCCCCCGGCGATGTGATCGGTCTCGTCGGTGCCAACGGCGCGGGCAAGTCCACCCTGCTCAGGATGCTCGCCGGCCTGCTGGCACCCGAGGAGGGCGAGCTGCGCCTCTCCCCGCCGGCAGCGACCGTAGGCCATCTCCCGCAGGAGCCGGAACGGCGGCCGGGCGAGAGCGTGCGGGAGTTCCTCGCGCGCCGCACGGGGGTCGCCGAGGCCCAGCGGACCATGGACGAGGCCACGCAGGCACTGGTGGACGGCGCACCCGGCGCCGACGACGCGTACTCGTCGAGCCTGGAGCGCTGGCTCGACCTCGGCGGCGCGGACCTCGACGAGCGGGCCGAGGAGATCGCCGACACACTCGGCCTCGCCATCGACCTGGACCAGCCGATGACGTCCCTGTCCGGCGGCCAGGCGGCACGCGCGGGCCTGGCCTCCCTCCTCCTCTCCCGCTACGACGTCTTCCTCCTCGACGAGCCCACCAACGACCTGGACCTCGACGGCCTGGAGCGCCTCGAACGCTTCGTCTCCGGCCTGCGCGCCGGCACGGTCGTCGTGTCGCACGACCGCGAGTTCCTCACCCGCACGGTCACCAAGGTCCTCGAACTCGACCTGGCCCAAGGGGAGATCAACCTCTACGGGGGCGGCTACGAGGCGTACCTGGAGGAGCGGGACGTGGCGCGGCGGCACGCCCGTGACGACTTCGAGGAGTACGCCGACAAGCGCTCCGCGCTCCAGGACCGCGCGCAGATGCAGCGCGGCTGGATGGACAAGGGCGTCAAGAACGCCCGCCGCAAGGCGAACAACGACAACGACAAGATCGGCCGCAAGTTCCGCAGCGAGGCGAGCGAGAAGCAGGCGGCGAAGGCGCGGCAGACCCAGCGCATGATCGAACGCCTCGACGTCGTCGACGAGCCCCGCAAGGAGTGGGAGCTGCGCATGGAGATCGCGTCCGCGCCCCGCTCCGGCGCGGTCGTCGCGACCCTGCGGGACGCGGAGGTACGGCGGGGCGACTTCAGCTTCGGTCCGGTGTCCCTCCAGATCGACTGGGCGGACCGGGTCGCGGTGACCGGTGCGAACGGCGCGGGCAAGTCGACGCTCCTCGGCGCGCTGCTCGGCCGTATCCCGCTGGACGCGGGGCACGCGACGCTCGGCTCGGGCGTCCTGGTCGGCGAGGTCGACCAGGCTCGCCAGTTGTTCCACGGTACGGAGTCCCTGCTCGACGCGTTCTGCGCGGCCGTCCCGGACACCGAACCCGCCGAAGTCCGCACCCTGCTCGCCAAGTTCGGCCTCAAGGCACACCACGTGATGCGTCCCGCCGGGACCCTGTCCCCGGGCGAGCGCACGCGCTCTGCCCTGGCCCTTCTCCAGGGTCGCGGGGTGAATCTCCTGGTCCTGGACGAGCCGACCAACCACCTCGACCTGCCTGCCATCGAGCAACTGGAGTCGGCCCTGGACGCCTACGAGGGCACGCTGCTGTTGGTCACCCACGATCGCCGGATGCTGGACGCGGTTCAGGTGACTCGGCGGTTGGAGGTGGCGGACGGGAAGGTGACGGAGCGACGGTGAGCTCGGCTGCTTGGGCGGTTCGTTGGCTGCGGGTCCGTGGGGGCTGGTCGCGCCCCGCGGCGGAGCCCCAAATCGACACAGCCCCGCGCCCCTGAAGGGCGTCGTTCGCACCGGCGTTGCGGAGATCGGCCTCCTTGGCGGCGCGCTCGACCCGGTTCCGGTGCTCCGCCCACCAACTCGCGTCACCGGGAGCCATATTGGTTCCCCTGGCCCGTTGCCCCACTGCCCCGTCGATGAGTTCCCGTACGACGTCTGCGTGCCCTGCGTGCCGGGACGTCTCGTAGGTCATGTGGACGAGCGTGCGGTGCAGGGTCAGTTCGTTGCCCCCTTCACCGGGTATGCGGCCGACCGCGTCCAGGGGCAACGCCTCGATCGTCGCGTCCGAGTGCGCGCAGATCCGTCGATAGTCCCCGACGATCTGCTCACGCGTCTCGTCCGGCGTCGCCCACAGATCCGCGTTCGGCTCGGCGTTCCCGGCGATCCACAACTCCGGCCCGTCGACCGGCCGCCCGAACACCGTCCCGAAGTAGAACGCCTCGGCCCCGGCCAGATGCTTGACCAGCCCCAGCAGATTGGTACCGGTCGGCGTCATCGGCCGCCGGATGTCGTACTCCGACAGCCCTTCCAGCTTCCACAGCAACGTGTCACGGGAGTCCTGCAGAAAGACGCGCAGGTCGGCTTTGAAGTCCGGTGAGATCATGCGCCCAGTCTGTCGCAGGGCGC
Source organism: Streptomyces sp. NPDC058469 (assembly GCF_042721125.1). Classification (NCBI taxonomy): domain Bacteria; kingdom Bacillati; phylum Actinomycetota; class Actinomycetes; order Kitasatosporales; family Streptomycetaceae; genus Streptomyces; species Streptomyces sp. NPDC058469. The sequence continues at coordinate 26,427 of NZ_JBHXME010000019.1, read as the reverse complement.
TACGCGCCCTGTAGGGGCGCGGGGAACTGCGCGACCAGCCACAACGGGCCTGCAGCTCCCCACGATCTGAACCCCTACGGTCTGATCGGCGAAGCCGTCAGCGCTTCCCCTTCTTACCCGGGTCCAACAACCCCGCCTTCCGCAAAGCATCAGCCATCGCACTGTTCGCCGGCGGCGCCGCCTGTCGCGCCCCACCAGCCCCGCCACCCTGACCGCCCTGCCGCTGCTGCTGGCGCTGCTGAGGAGGACGCCCCCCACTCCGCTGCCCGCGCTGGGCACCCCCACCCTGCTGTCGCCGCTCACCGCCGGAGGCCTGCGCCTGCGCCTGCGCCTCCGCAGAGTCGTCCAGCCGCAGCGTCAGCGAGATCCGCTTGCGCGGGATGTCGATGTCGAGGACCTTCACCTTGACGATGTCACCCGGCTTCACCACGTCCCGCGGGTCCTTGACGAACGTTTTCGACAGGGCGGAAACGTGTGCCAGACCGTCCTGGTGGACCCCGACGTCGATGAACGCCCCGAACGCGGCGACGTTCGTGACGACACCCTCCAGAACCATCCCGGGGGCGAGGTCGGAGATCTTCTCGACGCCGTCCTTGAACGTGGCCGTCTTGAACGCGGGCCGCGGGTCGCGCCCCGGCTTCTCCAGCTCCTTGAGGATGTCGGTCACGGTGGGCAGACCGAACGTCTCGTCCACGAACTCGGTCGGCTTCAACGACCGCAGCACCGCCGTGTTGCCGATCAGCGAGGCGACCTCGCTGCCCGCCGTCTTCACCATCCGCCGCACCACCGGATACGCCTCGGGGTGCACGCTGGACGAGTCGAGCGGGTCGTCGCCACCCCGGATGCGCAGGAAGCCCGCGCACTGCTCGTACGCCTTCGGGCCGAGCCGTGCCACGTTCTTCAGCTGCGTACGCGACTTGAACGGGCCGTTGGCGTCACGGTGCGACACGATGTTCTCGGCGAGGCCGGAGGTGATGCCGGACACGCGTGAAAGCAGCGGTGCGGAGGCCGTGTTGACGTCCACGCCGACGCCGTTCACACAGTCCTCGACCACCGCGTCCAGCGAACGCGACAGTTTCACCTCGGACAGGTCGTGCTGGTACTGGCCGACACCGATCGACTTGGGGTCGATCTTCACCAACTCGGCGAGCGGGTCCTGGAGTCGGCGCGCGATGGAGACGGCGCCGCGCAGCGACACGTCCATGTCGGGCAGCTCCGCCGAGGCGAACGCGGACGCCGAGTACACGGACGCGCCGGCCTCGGACACCATCACCTTGGTGAGGTTCAACTCCGGGTGCTTGGTGATGAGTTCACCGGCGAGCTTGTCCGTCTCGCGGGACGCCGTGCCGTTGCCGATCGCGATCAGGTCGACCGAGTGCTGGGCGGACAGCCGGGCCAGCTTGGCGAGGGCGTCGTCCCACTTGTTCGCCGGGACGTGCGGATAGATCACGTCCGTGGCCACGACCTTGCCGGTCGCGTCGACGACGGCCACCTTCACGCCCGTACGGAAACCGGGGTCCAGGCCCAGCGTCGCGCGCGTGCCGGCAGGGGCGGCGAGCAGCAGGTCGCGCAGGTTCGAGGCGAAGACGTTGACCGCCTCGTCCTCGGCCGCCGTACGCAGCCGTAGCCGCAGGTCGATGCCGAGGTGCACGAGAATGCGGGTGCGCCAGGCCCAACGGACCGTGTCCTGGAGCCACTTGTCGCCGGGACGGCCGCGGTCGAGGACCTGGAAGCGATGGGCGACCATCCCCTCGTAGGAAGAAGGCCCCTCGGTGGCCTCCTCGGGCTCCAGGACGAGATCGAGGACGTCCTCCTTCTCGCCGCGCAGCATCGCGAGGATGCGGTGCGAGGGCAGTGCGGTGAACGGCTCCGAGAAGTCGAAGTAGTCGGCGAACTTGGCGCCCGCCTCCTCCTTGCCGTCCCGCACCTTCGCGGCGAGGCGCCCGCGCCCCCACATCCGCTCACGCAGCTCGCCGATCAGGTCGGCGTCCTCCGAGAACCGCTCGGTGAGGATCGCCCGGGCGCCGTCGAGGGCGGCCTGCGGATCGGCGACACCCTTGTCGGCGTCGACGAACGCGGCGGCCGCGGCCAGCGGTTCCACGCTCGGGTCGCCCAACAGCCCCTCCGCGAGCGGCTCCAGGCCGGCCTCGCGCGCGATCTGCGCCTTGGTACGCCGCTTGGGCTTGTACGGCAGGTAGATGTCCTCAAGCCGCGCCTTGGTCTCGGCGGCGCGGATCTGCGCCTCCAGCTCCTCGGTGAGCTTGCCCTGCTCGCGCACCGATTCGAGGATCGCGGCCCGCCGCTCCTCCAGCTCCCGCAGATAGCGCAGCCGTTCCTCGAGCGTGCGCAGCTGCGCGTCGTCGAGCATCTCGGTCGCTTCCTTGCGGTAGCGGGCGATGAAGGGCACCGTCGAACCGCCGTCGAGCAGCTCGACGGCCGCCTTCACCTGCCGCTCCCGTACGCCGAGTTCCTCGGCGATCCTGCCTTCGATGGACCCTACGAGGGGTGTCGTCACGCCCGTACCGCCTTCTCCACTGAGGTTGCGCGGCAATTGTGGCAGGTGACACCGACAGTCGGGGATCAGGGCGCTGCCCGGCGGGCCGGGGCGGCGGGATCAGGCCCTACGGCCGCGTGCGGACCCCGAGGCTCCGCCGAAGAGCCGAGCCAGGGCCCGGAAGGGCAGGGTGACGACGGTGGCGATGGCGCCGCCGATCTGGCGCAGGACGTCTGCGATGGCACGGAACACGGTTTTCCCCTTTCCTCTCCCGGCCACGGTGACCGGAAGAGGACCGGGTACCCGGTATTCCTCAGGACTTGCCGATCAGATCCGCCGGGAAGGCTCCAGCGGCCAGGGCGGCGCGCGCGAACGCCGCCGCCAGTTCCGTCAGCCGGCCGACGCCCTCCGCACCCAGATGCCCGTACGGCGCCCGGTCCAGCCGGTCGGTCTCCGCCTCGATCCCGGCGCGCAGCGCGACCCCCGCCTCCGTCAACTCGCCGTCCCCGTCGAGCAACCCGCGCGCCCGGAGCCGTCCCGACGCGGCGTCCCACTCCTCCTGGTTCCACCCGCGTGTGCCGAACACCCACTTCGGGGCCATGCCCTTGCCGGTCGCGGTGTGGGTGACCACGGCCTCCAGGCCGTCGAGTCCGGCGGACATCAGGACGGCGAGGTGACCGTCGCCTCGGTGTTCGCGCAGCAGCGTGGCCGCATGGAAGTAGGCGAGGTGGGGCTCCTCGGGGACCGGCAGATCGGCGTGGGCCGCGTACAGGGGCCGGGCGGAACGCGTACACGCCTCTGCCGCTCGCAGCGCCAGCCGCGCGGCCTCCGCCATCTCCTCCGACCCGACCACGTCCTCGCCCAACAGGCGCCGCAGGGTCGCGTCGACGGCACGCGTGCGTGCGTGAAGGACCTGCTCCGGGGAGGCGGTCTCCCAGACGGTGGGCACGTGCCGGGCCACGAGGTCGTACTTGTAGTTGTAGAACGTCGCCGTCACCGTGCCGGGACCGACCGGTCCCATCGCCGCCGCCCGTACGGCGAAGTTGACGGCACTGGGGTGCGTGACTCCGAGAGACCCCAGTTCCTTCCCCAGGTCGGGCGAGAAGTAGAGCGTGGAGTGCAGGGAGTTGAGCGCGTTGTAGCAGCGGCGCCCGGCACGGGGCTCGACGGCGGCAGTAGTCATGACGGCCACGTTACCGACTGGTCGGTACGGGCTCCAGGGGTGGGCACGGGATGGCAGGAAAGGTGGGGTACCCGTCATTGCGGCTATCACGCGGAGCGCGAAGAATCGACGGCATGCGAACCGTCCTGGTGGTCCTCTTCGACGACGTGCAGAGCCTCGACGTCACCGGCCCCGTGGAGGTCTTCGCGGGCGCGGAGACGCAGGCCCGGGGGGCCTACCGCATCCGTACGGCCTCACTGGACGGCGGTCCGGTGCGCACCTCCAGCGGACTGACCGTCGTACCGGACTCGACCCTCGCCGACGCACCCGTCCCGCACACGCTCATCGTCCCCGGCGGACCGGGCACGCGCGGCCCGGACCCGCGTGTGACCGGCTGGCTGCGCGTACACGGGCCGCGCGCCGAGCGGCTGGTCTCCGTGTGCACCGGGGCGATCCTGCTCGCCGAGGCGGGCCTCCTGGACGGTCGCCGGGTCACCACGCACTGGGCGTACTGCGACAAGCTCGCCCGCGACCACCCGGCCGTGACGGTCGACCCCGATCCGATCTACGTCCGGGACGGACCCGTCTCGACCTCGGCCGGTGTAACCTCGGGCATCGATCTCGCCCTCGCCCTGGTCGAGGAGGACCTGGGCCGGGACGCGGCGCTGACCATCGCCCGTCACCTGGTCGTGTTCCTGCGCCGGCCCGGGAACCAGGCTCAGTTCAGCGCCCAGCTCGCCGCCCAGACGGCCCAGCGGGAGCCCCTCCGTGAGGTCCAGCAGTGGATCACCGAGCACCCCGACGACGACCTGAGCGTCGAGACCCTGGCCGCCCGCGCCCGCCTCTCGCCCCGCCACTTCGCCCGCGCCTTCCAGGCCGAGACCGGCATGACCCCCGGCCGCTACGTCGACCGCGTCCGACTCGAACACGCCCGGCGCCTCCTGGAGGACACCGGCGACGGCGTCGAGGAGATCTCCCGCGCCAGCGGCTACGGCACCCCCGAGGCCATGCGCCGCGCCTTCCTCAAGGCACTCGGCGCGGCCCCGGCCGAGTACCGCCGCCGCTTCCGCCCGGCCCCGGCCGCACCAGCCGGCCGAGTACAGAAAGGACCCCGGGGCGACTGGCCCGCAGCTACCCGCTGAGCACCGACAGGTCCCGGCGCGCCGGCCGCACCTGCCCACTGAGCACCGAAAGGCTCCGGCGCACCGGCCGCACCTGCCCACTGAGCACCGACAGGTCCCGCCGCACCGGCCGCACCTGCCCACTGAGCACCGACAGGTCCCGCCGCACCTGCGGCACCTGCCCACTGAACGCCGAAAGGCTCCGGCGCACCTGCGGCACCTGCCCATTGACAGCCGAAAAGGCCCCGCGCCCCGCCGCACCCGCCCGCTGAACGCCGAATGACCCCGGCGCACCTGCGGCACCCCGCCCATTGACCACTGAAAGGCCGCCGGGGGCACCCGCCGCACCCGCCCATTGACCACCGAACGCCAGCCGATCGACCCCGAAAGGCCTCCGATGCAGATCGCCATCGTCCTCTTCGACCGCTTCACCGCCCTGGACGCCGTGGGCCCCTACGAGACCCTCGGCCGTCTCCCGGACGCGGAGACCGTCTTCGTCGCCGAGGAGGCCGGCCCCATCCGCAACGAAACCGGAAACCTGGCGCTCGTCGCCGACCGGACCCTGGCCGACGTACCGAACCCCGACATCGTGGTCGTCCCGGGCGGCCCCGGTCAGACCCCGCAGATGGAGAACGAGACCCTCCGGGACTGGCTGCGCGCCGCCGACGCCACGAGCACCTGGACGACGTCGGTGTGCACGGGCTCCCTGCTGCTGGCCGCCGCCGGACTCCTCCGGGGCCGCCGCGCGACCTCCCACTGGCTGGCCCTGGACCACCTGAAACGATTCGGCGCCGAGCCCACGGGGGAGCGGGTGGTGACCGACGGCAAGTACGTCACCGCGGCCGGCGTCTCCTCCGGCATCGACATGGGCCTCACCCTGCTCGGCCGGATCGCGGGCGACGAACACGCCCAGGCCGTACAGCTGTTGACCGAGTACGATCCGCAACCGCCCTACGACGCGGGGTCCCCGGAGAAGGCGCCCGCGCACCTCGTGGAGAAGTTCCGCGCGAGCAGCCGCTTCATCCTGACGTAGTCCAGGTGAAGCGCGGCGCCCGTCGCTCCAGGAACGCGGCGACGCCCTCCGCGGTGTCGCCGCTGCCGCGCACCTGCTCCGCCCAGTAACCGTCCCTGTCCGTACGGCCGTTGGCGAACTCCTTCGCCGCGGCCTGCGTCAACTGCGAGCGGGAGACCAGCACCCGGGTGAACTCCGCGACGCGCTTGGCGAGTTCGCCCTCGGGCAGCAGCTCGTCGACGAACCCGGTGCGCAGAGCCCGCTCCGCGTCGATCAACTCGCCCGAGAACAACAGGTACTTGGCGGTCCCCGGACCCACCAGCGACACCAACCGCCTGGTGGCGGACGCCGGATACACGATCCCGAGCTTCGCCGGAGTCACCCCGAACAGCGCGCCCTCCTCGGCGAACCGCAGATCACAGGCCGCCGCCAACTGCGCGCCGCCGCCCACACAATGCCCCCGGACCGCCGCCAACGTCGGCTTCGGGAACGCCGCGAGCGCCTCCTCAGCGAGCACCGCCAGCCCCTGCGCCTCACCCGCCGACTCCCGCAGCGTGGAGATGTCGGCCCCGGCGCAGAACGTCCCGCCCTCACCGGTCAGCACGAGCGCCCGCACGGCCGGATCGGCGGCCAGGGTGTCGAGCAGCGGCGGCAGCGACCGCCACATCTCGGCGGTCATCGCGTTGCGCTTGCCGGGGTGGTGGACGACGACGGTGGCGACCGAGTCGGTGACGTCGTGCAGCAGGCGGGGCTCCATGGGCCGGATGCTACGTACAACCGGAAGAGTTCGCGAAGTCGGCACGATCGGAACACGAGCGGTCCGACAAGCGACCGGGTCGTGCGAAAGCGGTCGGAAGGCACCCGATAACTGCTGACTTCTGTTCAGTCGTCCGGGGTGGCGCGGGTCGTTGCCAACACTCGTCGTGTGGTGACAATCGAGCGCAAGGGTGGCGACCGGACGATGGAGAACCACGGGCGTGGGTCAGGCCCACGCCCAGAAGGCGGCAGGGACGATCCCCTGGACCCCGCCCCGCCGGATCCGCTGCCGTACGAGGGAGTCTGGCGGTTCACCGCCTCCGCCGTCGACGCCTCCGTCCCGCAGGCACGACACGCCGTACGGGACCTGCTCTTCCGACAGGGCGTGCCCCTCTCGGACGAGCTGCTGCAGGGGCTGTTGCTGATCGTCTCCGAGCTGGTCACCAACGTGGTCCGGCACGCGGTGCTGCTGTCGCCGACCCTCGCGGTGGAGGTCGCCGTCGGTGCCGAGTGGGTGCGGGTGTCCGTCGAGGACAACCACCCCTACCGCCCGACCGCCCTGGTGGCCGACCACGACGAGACCGGCGGCCGGGGGCTGCTCCTGGTGCGCGAGGTGACCCGGGAGGCGGGCGGCGTCTGCGACGTCGAGCACACGGCGAGCGGCGGCAAGGTGATCTGGGCCGCCCTGCCGCTCAAGCCCGCGCAGGTGCCGTAGGCGAGGAGGTCACCAGCCCGCGGACGGGCCCGTCAGCTCCCTGACCGCCGGGCGGGCCGCGTCCAGCACCGTCATGAACCAGGACGAGAAGGTGTCCTTCGCGTGCCGCTCCGTCAGCTCGGCGGGGGTCACGAACGCGGTCGTGTCCACCTCCTCCGGGTCCGGCCGCAGCGGCGACTGCACCATGCCGACGAAGAGGTGGTTGTACTCCTGCTCCACCAGGCCCGAGTCCGGGTCCGGGTGGTTGTAGCGGACCGTGCCCGCCTCGGCGAGCAGCGACGGGGACACCCCCAGCTCCTCGTACGTCCGCCGGGCCGCCGCCGCGAAGGGCGCCTCGCCGGGGTAGGGGTGACCGCAGCAGGTGTTGGACCACACACCGGGGGAGTGGTACTTGCCGAGCGCCCGCTGCTGGAGCAGCAGCCGGCCCTGCTCGTCGAAGAGGAAGACGGAGAAGGCGCGGTGCAGCTGCCCCGGCGGCTGATGGGCGGTGAGCTTCTCGGCGGTGCCGATCGTCACGCCGCTCTCGTCGACCAGTTCGAGCAAGATCGCGTCAGCGGTGCCGTTCGACGAGTTGTGCGTCGCGGTGGCAGGTGTGGTCGGCATACCCATCCTTCACATCGGTCCTCGAGCCAAGTCTGCCGTACGGATCCGGCACTCCCGGCAGTTCATCGTGCCCGGCGCGGCGACGGAGGAACCGTCGGGGGGCGGGGCTGTGGGAGTGAGGACGCGGGCGCGCGCCGGATGGCTGCGTTCCATCGAAGCCGGTCGATCTCTGTCGATTTCCGTCAGCGCGGAAGCCGTACGCGACCCTCATTCGAACGTCAGTGGCACAGCGTCAGTGGCACAGCTTCGCCTCGTGCTCCGCGTGCCCGCGGGGCTCCAGCTGGAAGGTGCAGTGCTCCACGTCGAAGTGGTCGCCGAGGCAGCCCTGGAGTTCGTGGAGCATCTTCTCGTTGCCGATCGCGTTCAGCACGTCCGAGCGGACGACCACGTGCGCGGAGAGCACCGGCATGCCCGAGGTGATCGTCCACGCGTGCAGATCGTGGACGTCCTCGACCCCGTCCAGGGCCAGGATGTGGGCGCGCACGTCCTGCATGTCGACGTCCTTGGGGGCCGACTCCAGCAGCACCTCCAGGGTCTCGCGCAGCAGCTTCAACGTGCGCGGCACGATCATCAAACCGATGGCGAGCGAGGCGATCGGGTCGGCCGCCTGCCAGCCCGTGGTCAGGATCACCACGGCCGAGATGATCACCGCCAGGGAGCCCAGCGCGTCCGCGGCGACCTCCAGGAACGCGCCCCGCACGTTCAGGCTCTCCTTCTGGCCGCGCACCAGCAGCGTGAGGGAGATCATGTTCGCGACCAGGCCGATCAGGCCGAACACGATGGTCAGCCCGCCCTCGGTGTCGGCGGGCGTGACGAACCGCTGGACCGCCTCGTACAGGACGTAGCCGCCGACGCCGAGCAGCAGCAGACAGTTGGCGAGCGCGGCGAGGATCTCCGCGCGGGCGTAGCCGAAGGTGCGGTTGCCGGTCGCCGGGCGGTTCGCGAAGTGGATCGCGAGCAGCGCCATGCCGAGGCCCAGCGCGTCGGTCGCCATGTGGGCCGAGTCCGCGATGAGCGCGAGGGAGTCCGCGAGCAGTCCGCCGACGACCTCGACCACCATCACGGTGATCGTGATCCCCAGTGCGACCCGCAGCCTGCCCCGGTAGGCGGCCGCCGCCGTACCGGTGACGGGAGCACCGTGCGAATGCCCGTGGTCGTGCCCTGCCCCCATGAAAAGGCCGCCCTCCTGATTACTGTCCGGGATCACAGTGAACTACGGGTGGGGGGTATCGGGCAACGCGGCACTGAACACCGTTGTCATGTCCCCTGACCTGCGCAAACGAATCGCAGGTCAGGATGGTGCGGGGATCAGTGACCGTGGTGCGACTGCCACCCTCGCCACGCCGATTCGACCATCTCCCGCACCCCACGCCGAGCCGTCCACCCCAGCTCTACGGAGGCCCGCTCGGCGGAGGCGACCGCGCGCGGCGCGTCACCGGGACGCCGCCCCTCGACGACGGCCGGCCGCCGGTCCCCGGTGATCTCGCCGATCACGGTGACCAGCTCGCGGACCGAAACCCCTTGCCCGCGGCCGATGTTCACCGTCAGATCGCCGCTTCCGCCCCCGTCGGCCAGCCGTCGCGCCGCCGCCAGATGCGCCTCCGCGAGATCCGCGACATGGATGTAGTCGCGGACACAGGTGCCGTCCGGGGTCGGATAGTCGTCGCCGAAGATCCGCGGGGCCTCGTCGCGGGTGAGCCGGTCGAAGACCATGGGGACGATGTTGAAGACGCCCGTGTCGGCCAGCTCGGGGGCGGCGGCGCCCGCCACGTTGAAGTAGCGCAGGCACACCGTGTGGATGCCGTGCGCCGCGCCCGCCGCCCGGACCAGCCACTCACCGGTGAGCTTGGTCTCGCCGTACGGGTTCACCGGTGCGCACGGGGTGTCCTCGGTGATCAGGTCCACGCCCGGGTCGCCGTAGACCGCCGCCGAGGACGAGAACACGAACCGCTCGACGCCCGCGCCGGCGACCGCGTCCAGGAGGGTCGCGAGGCCGCCGACGTTCTCCCGGTAGTAGTGCGTCGGCCGGGCCACGGACTCGGCGACCTGCTTGCGCGCCGCGAGATGCACGACCCCCGTCACCCCGTGCTCGGCGAACACCCGCTTCAGCAGGTCGCCGTCCAGGGAGGAGCCGTGGACGAGCGGGACGGTCGTCGGAAGCCGGGCGGGGTTCCCCGCCGAGAGGTCGTCCAGGGCGACGACACGTTCCCCGGCGTCCGCCATCGCCCGCGCCACATGGGCCCCGATGTATCCGGCTCCGCCGGTGATCAGCCATGTCATGGGCATTCACCCTATGCCGATACGGAGAGGGCCTCCGCAATGTCCCGCGATGCCCGGTCTGAGGGGTGCGGTTTGTCGGCCGGGCCCCGAATCCCTGATGATGATCTCGGCGGAGGCGCCTGCAGACCCTGTTGATCAGGCCATGAACGGCCGGTGAACACGGGTTTGAGAGCATCCGATAGCCTCTGCCGACATGCCGCCCGGGTGCCACCCGAAGGGCGCCACCACCATGCACATGACCGGCGCCCGAGCGTCGGACCCAGGGAGTGAGTTCGGTTGCCGACCGCCATCCTCACCGGTCAGCCGGTCCCCGGCTCGTCGATCGAGAGCGATCTGCGGTCGCTCGGCTTCGACGTCCGGACCGCCACCGACACCACCGAGGCGGAGACGCTCCTCGCGGCGGTCCCCGGTGACCAGCGGGTCGCCGTCGTGGACGCCCGCTTCGTGGGCCACCCGCACGCGCTGCGCCTCGGCCTCACCGACCCCCGCTTCCCGCTCGCCGCGGTACCGGGCGCCGTGACCGCGCAGCCGGCCGGCCGCCAGGCCCTGACCCGGGCGGTCGCCCGCGAGCACTCGGCCGGCGGCGGCACGACCCTCCTCGACAACCTCGCCGACCGCGTCGTCACCGCCCTCGACGCCGACGGCTGCGACGTGCACCGCCCCGAGCTGGGCAGCCTCGTCGCCACGGTCCCCGCCGACCCGCAGGCCCGCAACGAGGCACGCCAGGCCGTCGCCGCCGTCGACGACGAGGCCGTACGCCTGAAGTCGGCCGTGAAGTCCCGCGACGGCTTCTTCACCACCCACTTCATCAGCCCGTACTCCCGCTACATCGCGCGCTGGTGCGCCCGCCGCGGCCTCACCCCGAACCAGATCACCACCGCCTCCCTGCTCACCGCGCTGATCGCGGCGGGCTGCGCGGCCACCGGTACCCGCGGCGGCTACGTCGCATCCGGCGTGCTGCTCCTCTTCTCCTTCGTCCTCGACTGCGTCGACGGACAGATCGCCCGCTACGCCCTGCAGTACTCGACGCTCGGCGCCTGGCTCGACGCCACCTTCGACCGCGCCAAGGAGTACGCCTACTACGCCGGCCTCGCGCTGGGAGCGGCCCGGGGCGGCGACGACGTATGGGCGCTCGCGCTCGGCGCGATGATCCTGCAGACCTGCCGGCACGTCGTGGACTTCTCGTTCAACGAGGCCAACCATGACGCCACCGCCAACACCAGCCCCACCGCCGCCCTCTCCGACAAGCTCGACAGCGTCGGCTGGACGGTCTGGGTGCGCCGGATGATAGTCCTGCCCATCGGCGAACGATGGGCGATGATCGCCGTCCTCACGGCCGCGACGACCCCCCGCATCACCTTCTACGTCCTCCTCGTCGGCTGCGCCTTCGCGGCGACGTACACGACGGCGGGCCGGGTGCTGCGCTCACTGACCCGCAAGGCGCGGCGCACGGACCGCGCGGCCCAGGCGCTGGCGGACCTCGCGGACAACGGACCGCTCGCCTCGGCCGTGGCGAAGCTGCGTGGCCCGAACACGCGGTTCCACCGGAGTTCCCCCGTGCTGTTCGCCGTGCTCGGTGTCGCCATCCTCATCTCGGCGGTCCTGTCCGGTGACCCCTGGATCGCTGTCGGCGGTGCCGTCGTCTACGTCGTCACCTCGGGCCTCGCCCTCTCCCAGCCCCTCAAGGGCTCCCTCGACTGGCTGGTCCCCCCGCTCTTCCGGGCGGCCGAATACTGCACCGTCCTGGTCCTCGCGGCTAAAGCGGAGGTAAACGGAGCACTTCCCGCAGCTTTCGGCCTGGTGGCCGCCGTCGCCTACCATCACTACGACACGGTGTACCGCATCCGCGGCAACGCCGGGGCGTCCCCGGCCTGGCTGGTGCGCGCCATCGGGGGGCACGAGGGGCGGACGCTGCTCGTCACCGTTCTCGCCGCCGCGCTCACCGCGTCGCAGTTCACGGTCGCGCTCACGGCGGTTGCCGTGGCCGTGGCCCTGCTGGTGCTCGTCGAGAGCATCCGCTTCTGGGTGTCCGCAGGGGCGCCCGCCGTACACGATGAAGGAGAACCCGCATGATCGGCCTCGTGCTGGCGGCCGGCGCCGGACGGCGTCTGCGCCCCTACACCGACAGCCTTCCCAAGGCTCTGGTGCCGGTGGGGCCCGCGGGCATAGAGGGCGAACCGACGGTCCTGGACCTCACCCTCGGCAACTTCGCCGAGATCGGTCTGACCGAGGTCGCGATCATCGTCGGCTACCGCAAGGAAGCCGTGTACGAGCGCAAGGCGGCCCTTGAGGCGAAGTACGGCCTCAAGCTCACCCTCATCGACAACGACAAGGCCGAGGAGTGGAACAACGCCTACTCCCTGTGGTGCGGACGTGACGCCCTCAAGGACGGCGTGATCCTCGCCAACGGCGACACCGTCCACCCTGTCTCCGTCGAGCGGACGCTGCTCGCGGCGCGCGGCGAGGGCAGGCGGATCATCCTCGCCCTCGACACCGTGAAGTCCCTGGCGGACGAGGAGATGAAGGTCGTCGTCGACCCCGCCAAGGGCATGACGAAGATCACCAAGCTGATGGACCCCGCCGAGGCGACCGGCGAGTACATCGGCGTCACCCTCATCGAGGGCGACGCCACCCCCGAGCTGGCCGACGCGCTCAAGACGGTGTGGGAGACCGACCCGCAGCAGTTCTACGAGCACGGCTACCAGGAGCTCGTGAACCGCGGCTTCCGGATCGACGTGGCCCCGATCGGTGACGTCAAGTGGGTCGAGATCGACAACCACGACGATCTGGCCAAGGGTCGGGAGATCGCGTGCCTGTACTGACCCGGCTGATTCCCTCGCCCGTCGTCGTGGACATCCGCCCGGGTGCCCTCGACGACCTGGCCGGTGTCCTCGCCGACCAGCGCATCTCGCACTCCGGCCGGCTCGCCGTCGCCGTCAGCGGCGGCTCCGGCGCCCGGCTGCGCGCGCGCCTCGAACCGAGCCTGCCCGGCGCCACCTGGTACGAGGTCGGCGGCGGCACCCTCGACGACGCGATCCGGCTGGCCGGCGACATGAAGGCCGGTCACTACGACGCGGTCGTGGGCCTCGGCGGCGGCAAGATCATCGACTGCGCCAAGTTCGCCGCGGCGCGCATCGGCCTGCCGCTGGTCGCCGTACCGACGAACCTCGCCCACGACGGCCTGTGCTCGCCGGTCGCCACCCTCGACAACGACGCGGGCCGCGGCTCGTACGGCGTGCCGAACCCGATCGCCGTCGTCATCGACCTGGACGTGATCCGCGAGGCACCGGTCCGCTTCGTGCGGGCGGGCATCGGGGACGCGATCTCCAACATCTCCGCGATCGCGGACTGGGAGCTCGCCAACCGCGTCAAGGGCGAGAAGATCGACGGGCTGGCCGCGGCCATGGCCCGGCAGGCGGGCGAGGCCGTACTGCGACACCCGGGCGGGGTCGGCGACAACAACTTCCTCCAGGTGCTCGCCGAGGCGCTGGTACTCACCGGTGTCGCGATGTCGATCTCCGGGGACTCCCGTCCGGCCTCCGGCGCCTGCCACGAGATCAACCACGCCTTCGACCTGCTCTTCCCCAAACGCGCGGCGAGCCACGGCGAGCAGTGCGGACTGGGCGCGGCCTTCGCGATGTACCTGCGCGGAGCCCACGAGGAATCGGCGTACATGGCCGAGGTACTGCGCCGGCACGGACTGCCGGTGCTGCCCGAGGAGATCGGCTTCACGGTGGACGAGTTCGTCCGCGCCGTGGAGTTCGCCCCGGAGACCCGCCCCGGCCGCTACACCATCCTCGAACACCTCGACCTGAAAACCGACCAGATCAAGGACATCTACGCCGACTATGTCAAGGCCATCGGTAGCTGAACTCCGTCCCGTCGTCCACCCCGCAGGGGTGAAGGACCGGCGCAGCGGTGAGCACTGGATGGGACGCCTCTACATGCGTGAGGTGTCTCTGCGGGTCGACCGCTACCTGGTGAACACCAGGATCTCGCCCAACCAGCTCACGTACCTGATGACCGTCTTCGGGGTGCTCGCGGCCCCGGCACTGCTGGTGCCGGGGATCACCGGCGCGGTGCTCGGGGTGGTGTGCGTCCAGATGTATCTGCTGCTGGACTGCGTCGACGGCGAGATCGCGCGCTGGCGGCAGCAGTTCTCGCTCGGCGGGGTCTACCTCGACCGGGTCGGCGCCTATCTGACCGACGCGGCCGTGCTCGTCGGTTTCGGGCTGCGCGCCGCCGACCTGTGGGGCAGCGGCCGTATCGACTGGCTGTGGGCCTTCCTCGGGACGCTGGCCGCGCTCGGCGCGATCCTGATCAAGGCCGAGACCGACCTGGTCGGCGTAGCCCGTCACCAGACCGGCAAGGCCCCGGTCCAGGAGGCCGCGTCCGAGATGCGCTCCTCCGGGATGGCGCTGGCCCGCCGGGCCGCCGCCGCCTTCAAGTTCCACCGGCTGATCCTCGGCATCGAGGCGTCGCTGCTGATCCTGGTCCTGGCGATCGTGGACCAGGTCCGCGGCGACCTGTACTTCTCGCGGCTCGGCGTCGCCGTGATGGCCGGCATCGCGCTGCTGCAGACCCTGCTGCACCTGGTGTCGATCCTCGCGTCGAGCAGGCTGAAGTGAGCGGCATGAAGGTCGGCGCGGTGATCATCACCATGGGCAACCGCCCCGACGAACTGCGGGCGCTGCTCGACTCGGTCGCCAAGCAGGACGGCGACCGGGTCGAGGCGGTCGTCGTCGGCAACGGCTCGCCCGTCCCGGACGTCCCCGAGGGCGTGCGGACCATAGAACTGCCCGAGAACCTCGGCATCCCCGGCGGCCGCAACATCGGCCTGGAGGCCTTCGGGCCCGGCGGTCGCGATGTCGACATAGTGATGTTCCTCGACGACGACGGGCTCCTCGCCCAGCACGACACCGCCGAGCTGTGCCGGCAGGCCTTCGCCGCTGACCCCCGGCTCGGCATCATCAGCTTCCGCATCGCCGACCCGGACACCGGCGCCACCCAGCGCCGCCACGTCCCGCGGCTGCGCGCCTCCGACCCGATGCGCTCCTCCCGGGTCACCACCTTCCTCGGCGGCGCCAATGCCGTCCGCACGAAGGTCTTCGCCGAGGTCGGCGCACTCCCGGACGCGTTCTTCTACGCCCACGAGGAGACCGACCTCGCCTGGCGGGCTCTCGACGCGGGCTGGATGATCGACTACCGGTCCGACATGGTGCTGTACCACCCGACCACCGCGCCCTCGCGGCACGCGGTCTACCACCGCATGGTCGCCCGCAACCGGGTCTGGCTGGCCCGCCGCAACCTCCCCGCACCCCTCGTCCCCGTCTACCTCGGCGTGTGGCTGCTGCTCACCCTCCTGCGCCGCCCCTCGCGCCCGGCGCTGCGGGCCTGGTTCGGCGGGTTCAAGGAGGGCTGGACCACTCCGTGCGGACCGCGCAGGCCCATGCGGTGGCGTACGGTGTGGCGCCTGACTCGACTGGGCCGCCCCCCGGTGATCTGACAAGCTCGGGGTGTCCGGCCGCGCGCGGGGCGCGCGGAGGACCCCCCTCGACACGTATCCGGCGGCGGATACGTGTCACGTCCTGTAGCACAATTCCGTGAGACGAACGCAAGACAGCCGTAAGACGAATCCGAAAATGAAGGCATCCACCCTTGAGTGAGACAACGCATGACGGCGGAGTCGCGGTGAGCCCGCGTCCGTCGCCCGACGAAGGCCTCACGGCGGCGCAGCTGTCCGCCAAGTACGGGCTGACGGTGAGCGGTGCCCGCCCCGGACTCGCCGAGTACATCCGCCAGCTCTGGGGACGCCGGCACTTCATCCTCGCCTTCTCCCAGGCGAAGCTGACGGCCCAGTACAGCCAGGCGAAGCTCGGCCAGCTCTGGCAGGTGGCCACGCCGCTGCTCAACGCGGCTGTGTACTTCTTCATCTTCGGCGTCATCCTGAAGGCCAGCCGGGGCATGTCCCGGGACGTGTACATCCCGTTCCTGGTCACGGGCGTCTTCGTCTTCACCTTCACGCAGAGCTCGATCATGGCGGGCGTCCGCGCGATCTCCGGCAACCTCGGCCTGGTGCGCGCGCTGCACTTCCCGCGGGCCTCGCTGCCGATCTCGTTCGCGCTCCAGCAGCTCCAGCAGCTGCTGTTCTCGATGGTCGTGCTGTTCGTCATCGTCGTCGGATTCGGCAGCTACCCCAGTCTGTCCTGGCTGCTGATCGTCCCGATCCTGGTGCTGCAGTTCCTCTTCAACACCGGGCTCGCGCTGATCGTGGCGCGGATGGGCGCCAAGACCCCGGACCTCGCCCAGCTGATGCCGTTCATCCTGCGCACCTGGATGTACGCGTCGGGCGTCATGTTCTCCATCAGCACGATGATGGAGGGCCGCTCCGAGGTGTTCATCCGCGTGCTGCAGGTGAACCCGGCCGCCATCTACATGGACCTGATGCGGTTCGCGATCATCGACGGCTACGGCGCCTCGAACCTGCCGCCGCATGTCTGGGCCATCGCCGCCTTCTGGGCCGTGGTCCTGTTCGTCGGCGGCTTCGTGTACTTCTGGCAGGCGGAGGAGCGGTACGGCCGTGGCTGAGCACAACGTCGAGCAGACCCCCCAGGATCTGGTACCCACCGTCATCGCGGACGAGCTGCACATCGTCTACCGCGTGCACGGCGCCAAGACCGGCAAGGGCAGTGCCACCTCCGCCCTCAGCCGCATAGTCAAGCGCGGCGAGGAGCGCGGTGTGCGCAAGGTGCACGCCGTCAAGGGTGTCTCCTTCGTCGCCTACCGCGGCGAGGCCGTCGGCCTGATCGGCTCGAACGGCTCCGGCAAGTCGACCCTGCTGCGCGCCATCGCCGGCCTGCTCCCCGCGGAGAAGGGCAGGGTCTACACCAACGGCCAGCCCTCGCTGCTCGGCGTGAACGCGGCCCTGATGAACGACCTCACCGGCGAGCGGAACGTCATCCTGGGCGGACTCGCCATGGGCATGAGCCGCGAGCAGGTCAGAGAGCGCTACCAGGACATCGTCGACTTCTCCGGCATCAACGAGAAGGGCGACTTCATCACCCTCCCGATGCGCACCTACTCCTCCGGCATGGCGGCCCGGCTGCGCTTCTCCATCGCGGCGGCGAAGGACCACGACGTCCTGATGATCGACGAGGCGCTGGCCACCGGCGACCGCAAGTTCCAGGTCCGCTCCGAGGAGCGCATCCGCGAGCTGCGCAAGTCCGCGGGCACGGTGTTTCTTGTCAGTCACAACAACAAGTCGATCCGCGACACCTGCGACCGGGTGCTGTGGCTGGAACGCGGCGAACTGCGGATGGACGGCCCGACCGACGAGGTCATCAAGGAGTACGAGAAGTTCACGGGCAAGTAGTCCACTCGCATACGGGCGGAAAAGCCCAGAACGCTTCCCAGAGCCCCGCCGGAACTGCTCCGGCGGGGCTCCGCGTCTGCAAAGGAAACGTCAACTCGGCCCCGCCCAAGGAATCTTGACGCCAATCGGTGTGTTGTTGTGATGTGCAGGACACCCCGAGGAAGCTCGCTGCGTTG
The DNA here is from genome assembly GCF_042721125.1 of Streptomyces sp. NPDC058469. Classification (NCBI taxonomy): domain Bacteria; kingdom Bacillati; phylum Actinomycetota; class Actinomycetes; order Kitasatosporales; family Streptomycetaceae; genus Streptomyces; species Streptomyces sp. NPDC058469. The sequence continues at coordinate 8,736 of NZ_JBHXME010000019.1, read as the reverse complement.
TACAACGTAAGCTGTACCGGTGCCGAATAGCGGCAAGTGGGGCGATAATGCGCGACACCCTTCTGCGGGTATGTGTGCGGACGACCGGGCGGCGTGTCCGAAATAGTGTGTATTGGGTCGGCAGTGTAGAACGGGAGATGTGACGGCAATGGCTACGGAAACTCCCCAGCTCACCGAAGCATGCGCCGTCCCCGCCCCTGGCAGTGAGCGGTGACCGGAACCGGCTCCGCCGGCACCGGTGATCCGGAGCGCGGCACACTCGACAAGGCCGCCGGCGAGAACTTCCCCGTGGCGCCTTTCTTCCTGCCCAGGGACTGGCGCACCGATCTCATGGCGGTGTACGGATTCGCCCGCCTCGTCGACGACATCGGCGACGGCGACCTGGCCCCCGGCGGCGCCGACGCCAGGCTGCTCGGCGTGTCGCCCGAAGAGGCCGAGGACCGCCTGCTCCTCCTCGACGCCTTCGAGGCCGATCTGCACCGCGTCTTCGACGGCACCCCGAGCCACCCCCTGCTGCGCCGCCTCCAGCCGACCGTCCGCCGCCGCGCGCTGACCCCCGAGCCCTTCCTCGGCCTGATCGCCGCGAACCGCCAGGACCAGCTCGTCACGCGCTACGAGACCTACGACGACCTCCTCGCCTACTGCGAGCTGTCCGCCAACCCGGTCGGCCGCCTCGTCCTCGGCGTCACCGGCACCGAGACCCCCGAGCGGGTCCGGCTCTCCGACGCGATCTGTACCGCACTTCAGATCGTCGAACACCTCCAGGACGTCGCCGAGGACCTCGGCCGCGACCGCATCTACCTGCCCGCCCAGGACATGAAGCGCTTTCATGTCCAGGAAGCGGATCTCGCCACGCCCTCCGCGGGCGCATCGGTGCGCGCACTGGTTGCATACGAAGCAGAACGCGCCCGCGATCTCCTGAATGAAGGCGCCCCCCTGGTGGGTAGCGTCCACGGCAGGTTGAAGCTGCTGCTCGCGGGGTTCGTGGCGGGGGGAAGGGCGGCGATCCGAGCGATCGTCGCCGCTGAATACGACGTACTTCCCGGCCCGCCCAAACCCGGCAAGATCCAGTTGCTGCGTGAGGTGGGCGTGACTCTGCGAGGAGAGGGGTGATCCGCAGCGTGGAGTCTGCACCGCACATGTCCGCACCGGTACTCGCCGCCTACAGCTACTGCGAGGCCGTCACCGGACAGCAGGCACGTAACTTCGCGTACGGCATCAGACTGTTGCCGACGCCCAAGCGCCGCGCGATGTCGGCGCTGTACGCGTTCTCCCGGCGCGTCGACGACATCGGCGACGGCGCGCTGCCGACCGACGTCAAGTCGGCACGCCTTGAGGACACCCGGGCGCTGCTCACCCGGGTCCGCGAGGGCAAGGTCGAGGAGGACGACACCGACCCGGTCGCGGTCGCCCTCGCGCACACGGCCGAGGCATTCCCGGTCCCGCTCGACGGCCTGGACGAACTCATCGACGGCGTCCTGATGGACGTACGCGGCGAGACCTACGAGACGTGGGACGACCTGAAGGTCTACTGCCGGTGTGTCGCGGGTGCGATCGGGCGGCTCTCGCTCGGCGTGTTCGGCACGGAGGCGGGCGCGCGCGGCGTCGAGCGCGCCTCGGAGTACGCCGACACGCTGGGGCTCGCGCTCCAGCTCACCAACATCCTGAGAGACGTCCGCGAGGACGCCGAGGGCGGCCGTACCTATCTGCCCGCCGACGACCTCGCGAAATTCGGCTGCTCGGCCGGGTTCGACGGGCCGACTCCGCCGGAGGGCTCCGACTTCGCGGGTCTCGTGCACTTCGAGGTGCGACGGGCCCGCACCCTTTTCGCCGAGGGTTACCGGCTGCTCCCCATGCTCGACCGCCGCAGCGGCGCCTGTGTCGCCGCCATGGCCGGCATCTACCGCCGTCTCCTCGACCGCATCGAGCGCGAGCCGGAGGCCGTCCTGCGCGGCCGCGTCTCCCTGCCCGGCCGCGAGAAGGCCTACGTCGCGGTGCGCGGCCTGTCCGGCCTGGACGCCCGGCACGTCACGCGGAGGACCCTCAGGAGGCGCACCTGATGGACAAAGTGGGCCAAGGCGATGTCACCGGAGAAATGCGGCACGCAACCCTCCGGTGCGAAGCGGCGTCCCTGACTGCAACGGTCTGCCGTGGCTGGTTCGAGCGCCGCGGTGGGCGCGCAGGGGGGAGTGCACGATGAGCGACGGGACGCGGCCCGACGGGCTGTCCGCCGATCCGGTGACGGGGCCGGCCGGACGGCATGCCGTCGTGATCGGCGGCGGGCTCGCCGGCGTCACCACCGCGCTCGCGCTCGCCGACGCCGGAGTCCGCGTCACCCTGCTCGAAGGCCGGCCGCGCCTGGGCGGGCTCGCCTTCTCCTTCCAGCGCGGCGACCTCACCGTGGACAACGGACAGCACGTGTATCTGCGCTGCTGCACCGCCTACCGCTGGTTCCTCGACCGCATCGAGGGCGCGGCGCTGGCTCCGCTGCAGGATCGTCTCGACGTGCCCGTACTCGACGTGAACCGCCCCGAGGGGCGCCGCCTCGGCAGGCTGCGGCGCGACGCGCTGCCCGTGCCCCTGCATCTGGGGCGCAGCCTCGCGACGTACCCGCATCTCTCGCTCGCCGAACGCGCCAGAGTGGGGCGTGCCGCGCTCGCGCTCAAAGCGCTCGACCTCGCCGATCCGGCCCTGGACGCGCAGAGCTTCGGCACTTGGTTGACCGCGCACGGTCAGTCGGCGCGTGCCGTCGAGGCACTGTGGGACCTGGTCGGGGTCGCCACCCTCAACGCGGTCGCGGGCGACTCCTCGCTCGCACTGGCCGCGATGGTGTTCAAGACCGGTCTGCTCTCCGACCCGGGCGCGGCCGACATCGGCTGGGCACACGTCCCGCTGGGCGAACTGCACGACCGGCTCGCCCGCAAGGCGCTCGACTCCGCGGGCGTGCGCACCGAAGTCCGTACACGCGTCACCTCCATCTCTACAGACGAGAACGGGCGCCTGCGCGTTCAGGTTCCCGGCGAGACTCTTGAGGCCGACGCCGTCGTGCTCGCCGTACCGCAGCGCGAGGCCCACGATCTGCTGCCCGACGGCGCCCTCGACGACCCCGGGCGACTGCTCGCGATCGACACCGCGCCGATCCTCAACATCCACGTCGTCTACGACCGCAAGGTGCTCGCCCGGCCGTTCTTCGCGGCGCTGGGCACCCCCGTGCAGTGGGTGTTCGACCGGACCGACGCGTCCGGGCTGAAGGACGGCCAGTACCTGGCGCTGTCCCAGTCGGCCGCGCACGACGAGATCGACGAAACCGTGGCCGCGCTGCGGGAGCGCTACCTCCCCGAGCTGGAGCGGCTGCTGCCCGGTGCGCGCGGCGCCGAGGTGAAGGACTTCTTCGTGACCAGGGAGCGCACGGCGACGTTCGCTCCCGCCCCCGGCGTCGGACGGCTGCGGCCCGGCGCCCGCACCAAGACCCCCGGCCTGTACCTGGCCGGAGCGTGGACCGCCACAGGGTGGCCCGCGACCATGGAGAGTGCGGTCCGCAGTGGGGTGAGCGCGGCGGACGCCGCACTCGCCGCCCTGGGCCGGCCCCGCCCCCGTCATCTCTTCGGTTTCGAGGAGGCGGCGTGATGCTCGATCAGCATGCGGCAGGCCCCCGCACCTCCGGTACCGCGACAAGAGGAGAGACTGTGCCCACTGTGCCCCCGGCCGAGACGGCTGCCGACGCGGTGGACGTGTCCGCGCTCCTGGAGCGCGGCCGGACCCTTGCCACACCGGTACTGCGGGCGGCCGTGGACCGCCTGGCTCCCCCCATGGACACCGTCGCCGCCTACCACTTCGGCTGGATCGACGCCGAGGGCAACCCGGCGGCCGGTGACGGCGGCAAGGCCGTACGCCCCGCGCTCGCCGTGCTCTCCGCCGAGGTCACCGGCGCCGCGCCCGAGACCGGCATCCCCGGCGCCGTCGCCGTCGAACTGGTCCACAACTTCTCGCTCCTGCACGACGACCTGATGGACGGCGACGAACAGCGCCGGCACCGCGACACCGTCTGGAAGGTGCACGGCCCCTCCCAGGCCATCCTCGTCGGCGACGCCCTCTTCGCGCTGGCCAACGAGGTCCTGCTGGAGCTCGGCACCGTCGAGGCCGGCCGCGCCACCCGCCGCCTCACCACCGCGACCCGCGCCCTCATCGACGGCCAGGCGCAGGACATCTCCTACGAGCACCGCGACCGCGTCAGCGTCGAGGAGTGCCTGGAGATGGAGGGCAACAAGACCGGTGCCCTGCTCGCCTGCGCCTCCTCCATCGGGGCCGTGCTCGGCGGCGCGGACGACCGCACCGCCGACGTCCTGGAGAAGTACGGCTACCACCTCGGCCTGGCCTTCCAGGCCGTCGACGACCTCCTCGGCATCTGGGGCGACCCGGAGGCCACCGGGAAGCAGACCTGGAGCGATCTGCGCCAGCGCAAGAAGTCCCTGCCCGTGGTGGCGGCGCTCGCGGCGGGCGGACCCGCCTCCGAGCGGCTCGGCGAGATGCTCGCCGCCGACGCCAAGAGCAGCGACTTCGGGAACTTCTCCGAGGAGGAGTTCGCGGCCCGCGCCGCGCTCATCGAGGAGGCCGGCGGCCGCGAGTGGACCGCCGAAGAGGCACGCCGTCAGCACACCATCGCCATCGAGGTCCTGGACGCCATCGACATGCCCGACCGGGTTCGGGCGCAGTTCACGGCACTCGCCGACTTCGTCGTCGTACGAAAGAGATGATCACTATCGGTCGAATAGCCCTCGCGTAGTCGCCGGCCGGTGCTGCGAAGATACGAGTACCGGCCGACGGCGGACCCACAGCAGAGACATGCCACTGCACGAAGGGGAAGCCATGACAGCGACGACCGACGGAAGCACCGGGGCCATGCCTCCCCGTGTTGCCGCGGCCAGCGAAACCGACATCAACACCCCCGTGGCGGCCGGGGTGCACGACGCCGCCGCACACGCCGTACAACGCGCCACCGACTTCCTCCTCTCGCAGCAGGACGCCCAGGGCTGGTGGAAGGGCGACCTGGAGACGAACGTCACCATGGACGCCGAGGATCTGCTGCTCCGTCAGTTCCTGGGCATCAGCGACGAGTCGACGACCCAGGCCGCCGCACTCTTCATCCGCGGCGAGCAGCGCGAGGACGGCGCCTGGGCCAGCTTCTACGGCGGCCCCGGCGAACTCTCCACCACCATCGAGGCGTACGTCGCCCTCCGGCTGGCCGGTGACGCGCCGGACGCCCCGCACATGGCGAAGGCGTCCGCGTGGGCCCGAGAGCGGGGCGGGATCGCCGCGGCCCGGGTCTTCACCCGGATCTGGCTCGCGCTGTTCGGCTGGTGGAAGTGGGACGACCTGCCCGAACTCCCGCCGGAACTCCTGTACTTCCCCACCTGGGTACCGCTCAACATCTACGACTTCGGATGCTGGGCCCGGCAGACCATCGTGCCGCTGACGGTCGTCTCCGCGAAGCGGCCGGTACGACCCGCGCCCTTCCCGCTCGACGAACTGCACACCGACGCGAACGACCCGAACCCGGTCAAGCCCCTTGCCCGGGTGGCGAGTTGGGACGGCGCCTTCCAGCGGATCGACAAGGCGCTGCACCTCTACCGCAAGGTGGCCCCGCGCAAGCTGCGCGGGGCGGCCATGAAAGCGGCGGCGCGCTGGATCATCGAGCGGCAGGAGAACGACGGCTGCTGGGGCGGCATCCAGCCGCCGGCCGTGTACTCGGTGATCGCCCTGCACCTGCTGGGCTACGACCTCGAACACCCCGTGATGCGCGCGGGACTTGAGTCGCTGGACCGGTTCGCGGTCTGGCGCGAGGACGGGTCCCGGATGATCGAGGCCTGCCAGTCCCCGGTGTGGGACACCTGCCTCGCGACCATCGCGCTCGCCGACGCGGGCGTACCCGCCGACCATCCCCAACTGGTCAAAGCGGCCGACTGGATGCTCGGGGAGGAGATCGTCCGCCCCGGCGACTGGGCGGTCAAACGGCCCCAACTGCCGCCGGGCGGCTGGGCGTTCGAGTTCCACAACGACAACTACCCCGACATCGACGACACCGCCGAGGTCGTGCTCGCGCTGCGCCGGGTCAGACATCACGACCCGGAACGGCTCGACCGGGCCGCCGGACGCGCGGTCCGCTGGAACCTCGGAATGCAGTCGAAGAACGGCGGTTGGGGCGCCTTCGACGTCGACAACACCAGCCCGTTCCCCAACCGGCTGCCGTTCTGCGACTTCGGCGAGGTCATCGACCCGCCGTCGGCGGACGTCACCGCGCACGTCGTCGAGATGCTCGCCGTCGAGGGCCTCGCCCACGACCCGCGCACCCGGCGGGGAATCGAGTGGCTACTGGCCGAACAGGAGCCGGACGGCTCGTGGTTCGGCCGCTGGGGCGTCAACTACGTCTACGGCACCGGGTCCGTCGTACCGGCGCTCGCCGCCGCCGGAATCCCCGGCTCGCACCCGGCGATCCGGCGTGCGGTCACCTGGCTGGAGACCGTGCAGAACGACGACGGCGGCTGGGGCGAGGACCTGCGCTCCTACAAGTACGCCAAGGAATGGAGCGGCCGGGGCGCCTCCACCGCCTCGCAGACGGCCTGGGCGCTGATGGCCCTGCTCGCGGCGGGGGAGCGGGACTCCAAGGCCGTGGAACGCGGTGTCGCGTGGCTCGCGACGACCCAGCGGGAGGACGGGTCCTGGGACGAGCCCTACTTCACCGGCACGGGCTTCCCGTGGGACTTCTCCATCAACTACCACCTCTACCGGCAGGTGTTCCCGCTCACCGCGCTCGGGCGCTACGTGCACGGAGAACCGTTCTCCCAGACCAAGGGGGGCTGATGGGCGGACAGTCCGCCGGACCGCCGCTGCTGATCGCCTGCGCGCTCGGCATCGAGCGACTCGCCCTGCGCGCAGGCGACCGCTCCGGCGCCGACGGGCCGGTCACTTTCCTCAGGACGGGGATGGGGCCTCAGGCGGCCGAGGAGGCCGTCACCCGGTGCCTCGCCGACCCGGCGCTGTCCGAGGCCGCCGTACTGGCCACGGGCTTCTGCGCCGGACTCGCCCCCGGCATGCACCCCGGCGACCTGGTGGTCGCCGAGGAGACCAGACAGGCGCGCGGAACCGTTCCGTGCGTCGGTACCGAGCTGCTCGTCAAGGAACTGGTGCGGGCCCTGCCCGGACGCACCGTCCACACCGGCCCCCTGACCGGCTCCGATCACATCGTCCGCGGTCAGGAACGGTCGGATCTGCTCGCGACCGGCGCAATCGCGGTCGACATGGAGTCGGCGGCCACGCTGCTGAGCGCCGTACGTACGGGTGCGCGCCCGGTTGCGGCCGTACGGGTGGTCGTGGACGCTCCTGAACATGAACTCGTCCGGATCGGCACGGTGCGCGGTGGAATATCGGCTTTCCGCGTTCTTCGATCCGTTCTTCCCGCTTTTTTCGAATGGCACCGTTCTTTGCTGCTCCCTCGGAGGTGAGCCAGATGGCCATGCCGCTGCGCCAGACAATCAAGGTCGCTACATACTTGGCCGAACAGAAGCTCCGCAAGCGGGACAAGTTCCCCCTGATCGTGGAGTTGGAACCTCTCTTCGCATGCAACCTCGCATGCGAGGGCTGCGGCAAGATCCAGCACCCCGCCGGGGTGCTCAAGCAGCGCATGCCGGTGGCCCAGGCCGTCGGGGCGGTGCTGGAGTCCGGTGCGCCGATGGTGTCCATCGCCGGCGGTGAGCCGCTGATGCACCCTCAGATCGACGAGATCGTGCGGCAGTTGGTGGCGAAGAAGAAGTACGTCTTCCTCTGCACCAACGCCATGCTGCTGCGCAAGAAGATGGACAAGTTCACGCCCTCGCCGTACTTCGCGTTCGCGGTGCACATCGACGGGCTGCGCGAGCGGCACGACGAGTCCGTGGCGAAGGAGGGCGTGTTCGACGAGGCCGTCGAGGCGATCAAGGAGGCCAAGAAGCGCGGCTTCCGGGTCACCACCAACTCGACCTTCTTCAACACCGACACCCCGCAGACCATCATCGAGGTGCTCAACTTCCTCAACGACGACCTCAAGGTCGACGAGATGATGATCTCGCCCGCCTACGCCTACGAGAAGGCGCCCGACCAGGAGCACTTCCTGGGCGTGGAACAGACCCGCGAGTTGTTCAAGAAGGCCTTCGCGGGCGGCAACCGGCGCAAGTGGCGGCTCAACCACTCCCCGCTCTTCCTGGACTTCCTGGAGGGCAAGGTCGACTTCCCGTGCACCGCGTGGGCGATCCCGAACTACTCGCTCTTCGGCTGGCAGCGCCCCTGCTACCTGATGAGCGACGGGTACGTCCCGACGTACCGGGAGCTGATCGAGGAGACCGACTGGGACAAGTACGGCCGCGGCAAGGACCCGCGCTGCGCCAACTGCATGGCGCACTGCGGTTACGAGCCGACCGCCGTCCTCGCCACCATGGGCTCGCTCAAGGAGTCGCTGCGCGCCATGCGCGAGACGGTCTCCGGAAACCGCGAGTGACGCGATGACCGCCATTTCCTTGGGCGTCCCCGAGGTACCGGTCCGGCCGATCGCCGAGCGACGTGTGTCGCGACGGATCGAGGTCGGACCGGTGGCGGTCGGGGGCGGGGCTCCCGTCTCGGTCCAGTCGATGACCACGACCCGTACGTCGGACATCGGCGCCACGCTCCAGCAGATCGCCGAACTCACCGCGTCCGGCTGCCAGATCG
>NZ_JBHXME010000018.1:0-87308 GCF_042721125.1 Streptomyces sp. NPDC058469 | reverse complement strand
GCTGGTCGGGCATGTCCTTCGGCACGGGCTTGGTCTCCCGCCCTTCGCCGTCCCCGTGACTCCCCGGACGGTGAACGCTCACGGTGCTCTCCCTCACTCGGCCAGACCTTGATTCGAGGCCGGGTACCCCGCACGGCGCGGTCGGCACTCTCCCGTACGCCCTGCTGCTCTGCCGCCCGATGCGCCGCCCACCATGTCAATCGGCTACGCCACCGTGCCCGTCGTGGTGCTCGTCCGCGTCCTCGTCGGCGAAGAAGTCCGCGGGGGAGCAGGCGAGTGCTTCCGGAGCCTGCTCCGCCATGTGGTGTCCCGAGTCGATGCCGTGACCGCGCAGGTCCGGCGCCCAAGCGCGCCAGATCCTCAGCGGGTCGCCGTACAGGTCCTCGAGGTCGTCCCGGAGCGACCACAGGATCAGTGCCGGACACCGGATGCGTGCCCCGGCCGCCCGGTCCTCCTCCTCGTGCTGCCTGTCGACGGTGAGACCGGCCCGGTAGTCCTCGAGCATCGCTCGTACGACATCGGGGTTTCTCGTGGCCTCTCGCCACTCGTCGTAGTTCTCCTTGCCCATGCTCCGCGGGTCGCCGCTGTACCAGCTGTCCGGGTCGGCATTGATGACCCTCTCGGGGATGTCCGGCTGGGCGAAGAAGAACCAGTGCCACCATCGCGTGGCGAATTCGGGCGTGATCCGGGACAGGTGCTCGGTGAGGGGCAGGCCGTCGATCAGGGCCACCTTCGACACGGCGTCCGGGTGATCGAGCACGAGCCGCAGGGCGACGCTGCTTCCGCGGTCGTGCCCGGCGAGGGCGAAGCGGCTGTGGCCGAGGAGACGCATCACCGCGACGACATCGGCGGCGACGGCCCGTTTGGAATACCCGTCGTGGTGCGCCGTGGGTACAGGCCCGCGCGAGCGGCCGTATCCCCGCAGGTCGGGACAGACCACGGTGAAGCCGCGCCGTACCAGCAGCGGTGCCGCCCGATGCCAGGTCGCGGAAGTCCGGGGATGACCGTGCAGCAGGACCACCGGTGGACCCTCGCCGCCGTGGCGGACAAAGATCGACGCGTCTTCGACCTCGACCCGCCTGACCTCGAAGCCCTCGAACAAGGCTCTACCTCCCACCCGAATGGACACAGAGTCGGCCGATGGCTCGCGTACCCCAGATGTTCGGGTTTGCCGCACGAGGAGCGGGAAAATCGGCAGCCATGACAACTGCCCCGAGCTTTCCGACAGCGGCCGCTCGAGCGGCCGCTCACGTACCCCGCCTGTTGCGTTCCTGCCTCGGCGCGCTGAAGCGGGTGGAGAACGCCGAGGCTCTCGACCGTGCGGTGACGCCCGCGCAGAAAGCCGTGCGGGCCCTCCCTCTCGGTCCGCTGCGCGATGTGCTCCACGGCCGCCAACTCGGCCATCCGCTCCATCCGGTCCTGGTGCAGGTGCCGATGGGCGCCTGGCTGTCGTCCGCCGTGCTGGACTTCGTGCCCGGTGCGCGGCGGCCCGCCCGTGTCCTCGTCGGCGTGGGCACGCTGGCGGCGCTTCCCGCCGCGCTGGCCGGCTGGACGGACTGGGCGGAGCAGCATGAGCAGCAGATGCGCACCGGCCTCGTCCATGCCGCCGCCAACGTCGGCGCCGTCTCGCTGTTCGGCGCGTCCTTCGCCGTGCGCGGACGTCACCCGGTGGCAGGCCGGGCGCTGGGACTCGGCGGCCTGGCCTTCGCGGGCGTCGGCGGGTTCGTCGGCGGCCACCTGGCATACCGGCAGGGTGCGGGAGCCAACAAGGCGGAGCCTGTTGCCCACTTGGTGGAGCCGGGCTGGCACCGGCTCGGTCCGGTGAGCGACCTGAAGGCCGGTGGGCCCGAGCGGCGCATGCTCGGCGAGGTGCCTCTGCTGGTGGTTCGCCACGAGGACGGCGGCGTCGACGTACTGGCCGACCGGTGCAGCCATCTGTCGGGGCCGCTGTCCGACGGCGCCCTCGATGACGGCTGTGTGACGTGCCCCTGGCACGGGAGTGTGTTCCGGCTGTCCGACGGCGCAGTGGTGAGCGGTCCCGCGACCGCGCCGCAGCCGTCCTTCGAAACCCGGATCGAACCGGACGGCATGCTCGCCGTCCGGCTGCCGGGCGCGGGCTGAGTAGGAGAAGGCCGAGAGGAGCGGGGGAGTGACGGGTATCGGGGGAGTCGCGGTAGGCGGCCGAGCCCTTTCCGAAGTGGCATCCCGTGGGGCCGAGTTGGCGTTCGCAGCCCACCCTCGGCGCCCAGTGCCGTCCGCTCAACCGCACGCCGGCCCACCCTCACCGCGCGTCCGCACGGTCTACAGCGCGTCCCTCGGGATCGATTCGCTCCACGTCCGGGAGGCGACGCGTCGGCCGCCCTCGTAGGCGTTCAGTGTGGCGTTGACGTGGAACTCCTCGGCGTCGCAGGTCAACGTCGTGCTCGTACGGACCTGTACGTCCCAGTTCCTGCGCCGGAAGCCCATCGTCCAGGTCACCTCGTCGGCCGGTGAGGTGAAGTCGTCGGCGACCGAGGTGTACCGCTCCTCAGCGCGGCAGCCGACGTCCAGGTCCATCGCGTCGAAGTGGACCGTGCCGCGGTCATTGACGATGTTCAACCGTGCCGGAGTCGATCAGCTCGCGGCTGACCTCCCAGCGCTGTTCGGGCGGAGTCATCCGGGTCGTCACGAGGGGGGCCGTGCCCTCGAACGTCTCGAAGGGGCCGGGGCATCCGGTTCGTCGGCCGGGCGGACCGGCAGGACGAGGCGGCACGGCTGCTCGTGCACGGTCAGGAGCGTGGGCCTCGGCGGTGGCCAGGCCAACGGCCAGTACGACGTGTACAGGGAGAGCTGGACGGATTTCAGCTGTCCGGAGAGGCTGGGGCGACAATGAGCCCTGCCGCGTCTGGCTGTGTAGGTGTCAGCAGGAGGCGTTTGTTGGTGACTTCGGATGGCGGTCGGCGGCCTGAGAGCCCGTAAATGTCGGTGAGATCTGTGCCAGAACCGAGATTTGAAGTCGCTCGGCTGTTCGGATCTGGCGGTTGCCGGTCAGGGATACCAGTTGTCCCGCCAGTCGGGATGCAGTTCGAAGGGCAGCGCGAGCGCCTTCATGGTCTGGAACGCGAGGGTCGAGTCCACGGGCCAGCCGGCCGCCTGCCGTTCGCGTTCGGTGCGCTGCTGGCAGTCCTTGAGGATGTGGCGGTCGGTCGCAATGCGTTCGAGCAGCCGGGCCGGGCAGGGACAGCGGCAGACGCGGCGGGTGTCTCCGTCCTGGATGGGGCGGTCCAGTTCGTGAAAGAGGGCGGTGTCGTGTTCTTCTTCGTCCCACCGGTCGTGGAGGAAGGACGCGAGATCGGTGAGGACTCCCACGGTTCAGCCGGCGTCGGCGCGTTCGGCGTGGGCCTTGGTCTGGGCGAGGCGGTAGGAGTCGGTGCCGGTCTCGATGATGTTGCCGCCGAAGGTGGGGCGGTCGACGATCGCGGAGCAGAGACGGGGATCGGTGAAGGTCTTCGGCCATCCGTCGAACGACTCGTTCGAAGCGATCGCCATAGAATTCTTTTCCTCACGCTCGCTCCGTCAAATCCTGGAAGAGGAGTTCGGCGCGCGGCGGTCCAGTTCCATGTAGCCGAGCTCGTCGATGCACAAAAGATCGACGCGTCCGTAACGGGCGATGGCCTTGGCCAGCACTTTGTCGTCGGCGGCCTCGACCAGCTCGTTGCCCAGCCTGGTCGCCAGCACGTACGTCACCCGGTAGCCCTTCATCGCGGCCTCCGTGCCCAGCGAGATCAGCAGATGGGACCTGCCCGTGCCCGAACCCCGATCAGGCAGAGCGGATGCCCCTTGCGGGCCCATTCGCAGGTGGCGAGCGTGTTGATGGTCGCCGCGTCGATGGTGGAGTTCGCGTCGTGGTCGAAGGCCCGCAGCGACTTCTCCCGCGGGAAGCCGGCCGCCTTGATGCGCCGCTCGGAGCGGCGCCGCACTCGGCCAGCACTCGGCCAGGAAACCCCGGTAGGACATCTGCTCGCGGGACGCGGATTCGGCAAGGTCGGGGAACCGACCCCGGATGGGAGGCAGCCGCAGCATCCGGCACGCCTGGTCGATGGCGGTGGTCGCGGCTTCCTCGGTCCATCGACGGAACGGAAAAACTGTTCATTCGGGGTGCGACAGCTTCACATGCGCGTGTCCGAGCCTATCCGCTCGCGTTCCGGGAACTCGACGGACATCGCACGCCGCCGCCTCCGCCGGACGTGGCCGCCCACCCCTCCGAGGCGGGTGGGCAGTCGGCACCACCTCAAGGAGTGACCGTGAACATGCGTATCGGAGTGGAGGAGGAGTTCCACATCCTGGGGGTGGAGAGCGGACGGCTCGTGCCGCGCGCCGACCCGGTGCTACGACGGCTTCCCCGGCGGAACTTCAGCCCGGAACTGCACCAATGCGTCGTGGAGTCGAACAGCGGGGTGCACATGACCCTGAACGACCTGTACGCCGACCTCGCCGAAACCAGACGGCGGCTCGACGCGGCGGCCTCCTCGCTCGGCCTCGCGGTGATGGCCGCCGGCGCGGCGCCCCTGGCGCCCGCGGCCCCCGGGCGCCCCACTCCCGACGCGCGCTATCGCCACATGGTCGAGGAGTACCGCCAGGTCGCCGACGAACAGCTCATCTGCGGCGCCCAGGTCCACGTCGACATACCCGATCGGGACACGGCGGTGCGGGTGATGTGCGCGGTCTCTCCCTGGCTGCCCGTGTTCCTGGCACTGTCCGTCAGCTCGCCGTTCTGGCGGGGGGCCGACACCGGCTACGCCAGCTGGCGCACGATGGTGTGGCAGCGGTGGCCCACCGCGGGACCGGTCGGCTGCTTCGCCGACGCGGCCGAGTACGACGCAGCGGTGCGCGACCTCATACAGGCCGGGATCATCACCGACGCCGGGATGATCTATTACGACATACGCCCCTCCGCACACCTGCAGACACTGGAACTCCGTATCTGTGACGCCTGCCCGCGCGTGGAGACCGTCGTGCTCATCGCAGCCCTGTTCCGCGCTCTGGTGACGGAGGCCTGCGAACTCCACCAGGCCGGTGCGCCGATGTGCCCGGGCCGCCACGAGTGGCTGCGCGGTGCCTCCTGGCGGGCTGCCCGGTCCGGCCTGGAGGGCGCCCTGATCGACCCGGAGACCCACAGGGAGGTACCCGCCGCGGAAGTCGTGCGACAGCAACTCGCCAGGGTGCGTCCCGCGCTTGAGGCCTACGGGGACTGGGAGACCGTCGAAGCCCTGACCGAGGCGGCTTTGGCCGACGGCAGCGCCGCCCAGCGCATGCGTCGCAGGGCACAGCAAGAGGGCCTGCCGGGCTGTGTGGACATGCTGATCGCCGAGACCCGTGGCGAGCGCGAGCGCCGCACGCCGACGCCCGCCGGTCGCAAGGACCTCCCGTCCTTTGTCGCGGGACTGCCCGGTCCCTCCTCGGGCTTCGGCGCGCCGGAGGCCATCGGCGGCTGACCTCCGGTGAAGGCGGCGAGGCCGACACCTGCCGTACGGCGTGCGCACTTCGGCGGCACTCGGCCCGTCATCGCCCTCTCGCGCATGTGTGGTTGGAGCGGAGAGATCGACTGTGACGGCCGACGCCGCCTCCTGGGCCCTACTGCGCTTGCGGTCCTCCTCGCCGGGCGTCGGCGCGCGCATCTGCCTGGTGATCCGGAGCGGGGTGCGCGGTTGAACGACCGTCTCCTCTTCCACCAACAGCGCGAGCCTTCTCCGCCGGACTTCCCGGCCGTTGGGCACCCTCGTGATCCCGCTCCCTCCTGCCACGTCAAGGGCCGGATCCTTCAGGTGAGGGGGACTCAGCTGCTGTATGGCGTGGGCTGTTTGAGCTATTTATGGCCGTCTTCGTGGTGTCTCAGTGGATCTTTCGAATCTTTATGACATTCATTACGTGTTCGCACGATTAGTACGACAATCGTTCTGGTTCGAAGGAGCCCGCATGTCCATCTCCTGGTCCCTCCGTTCGCGCAGCGCCCGTGGTGGCGCCGTGGTGGCCGCCGCCATCGCCGGTGCCACCCTCGCCGGAGCGGGCGCCGCCTATGCCGCTCCCGGCGACAGTGGCGACATCGACGTCCGCTCGATCGGGTGGCACGCGCGCGGCGGCGACGGGGTCGAGGTCTGTGAGTTCGTCCTCGCCGCCAGCAACTTCGAGTCGTTCCCGGCGGTGGCCTGGACGATCACGGCGCAGCCCCCGACCATTCCGCCCGGCGACACGCTGCAGAGCACACTGGCGCTGGTCAACGGGTCGGCGCATAGCGCGAAGTACCTGCTTCCGGAGGGTACGTACCAGCTGGTGTGGACCACTCCGGCCGGTCCGAAGCAGAAGAGGTTCTCGGTCGACTGCCGCAGGCAGGCCCACCACAGCCCGGGCCGCGCGGAAATCGGCCCGGGCACGGGCGGGTACTCCAAGCCCATCGGCGCGGTGCCCGCGGGCGGCGGTGGCGTTCCGGAGATGGAGAACCTCAGCTCCGGAAGCGACTCGAACGTCGGGACCACCGCCGCGCTGACGGCCGGCGGGGTCGGAATCGCGGCGCTGGTCCTGGCCCGCCGAGCCGCGCGCCGCCGTGCCCGCGACGAGGCGTAACGTCCCCAGCCGACGGCCACGACGACGGGGACCAAGTCGTGCGTGCCGTCTGTCGATGACGTTGGCTGTGACTTTCTCGCTGGTCACGGGCGTCTTCTGGGCGATTTCCGACTCATCGGACGGCCCATCATCGGTCACCGCCGTCCGCGGCGGTGACGCCGCGGGCGGCGCCCCGCCGCCGCGACAGGCGCCGCCCGCACCGCAAGTGCGCTCCCAGCCGGTGAAGATCGCCATCCCCGCCATCTTCATCGAGGCCCCGGTCACCAGCCTTGGCCTCGACAAGAAGGGCCAGTTGGGTGCTCCGCCCATGAGCAAGCCGAAAGAGGTGGGCTGGTTCCAGAACGGTCCCTCCCCCGGAGAGGCGGGAACCTCCCTGATCGTCGGTCATCGCGACACCAAGACAGGACCGGCGATCTTCCTCAACCTCAATGCCCTGCACCGCGGCGACGCGGTGAAGGTCACTCGGGCGGATCGGATCACCGCCATCTTCAGCGTCGACGAGGTGGAAAGGTACGCGAAGGACAAGTTCCCGAACGACAAGGTGTACGGGACCACCGGCCGACCCGAACTCCGGCTCATGACATGCGGCGGACGCTTCGACAAGCAGCACGGCTACTCGGCCAACGTCGTCGTCTTCGCCCACTTGGCCTCGCTCAAGAAACGAGCCGCCTGAGTAACGAGCCGCCTGAGTACGGAAAAAGCGCTGCGGAAGCGGCCGGTCACCTCGAAGGCGAGGTAACCGGCCGCCCGGCCTGTCCGCAGCTCATCTCCGCCAAGTGCGTATCTGGCTTTCGCGCGCGACCCGCAGGCCGAGGCCGAGGCCGACGAACGCGAGCGACAGGAACACCCACCTGGTTCAGTCGGCAGTCGCCGCGGTCGATCAGATTTGTGAGCCGGCCCGGGATCGCGACGACGGACCTCGGCCCTGCCTCGCAACGCGTCGGCCTGCTTGCCGATCGACATCCCGCCCACCACCGTGGCCGGCCGCAGCCTGAGGAGCGGTCGTACCCTGCCGGTCCGGCAGATGGAGGAACCCGACGACGTCACGAGGCCGGCCAGTTCCTTGAGGCACGTGTTGACGTCACCGCCGCTCACCTCGTGCCAGGCGCACCGCTCCCAGTAGGCCAGAAGCCGGTCATCGCCGCCTCGGCGCCGCAGCGCAGCGCGTTGAGGCTGCGGCAGGCGGCGGGGCCAGCGACGGCCTGGGCAATCTCCTTGCCGCGCTTGCCGGTGTAGGTGAACACGACCGCCCCGGCATGGCAGCGACTGTGCTCGCGCAGCAGCGTGGTGAGGCCGTAGCTGTCGTTCAGTTCGGTGTAGCGGTCGCTGCCGATGCGGAAGAAGCCCAGGTCGAGCAGGCGTACCGCCGTGGCCAGGACCCGCTGCCGGGTCAGCCGGCGGTCGCGCAGATGTCCCTCGACAGCCTCCCGTATCTCCGGCAGGGCCTCGGCCACATCGAGCACGTGCTCGTGCTTGGCCTGCTCCTGCTCGGCCCGGAACCGCGGGCGGTAGAGGTACTGGCGGCGTCCCGCGGCATCAGTACTGACAGCCTGCAGGTGGCCGTTGGCCCGGGTGCAGATCCACACGTCCCGCCAGGCCGGCGGTATGACCAACCCCCGGGTCCGGGCCAGCTGCTCCCCGTGGGCGTCGAGGTAACGGAAGCCGCGTCCGTGGCGCAGGCGGCGGTACCCGGGGTCAGTGGGACGGCTGTGCCGAAGACGCATCCCGGCCTCCTTGGACACACCTGCTGCGAAGCACCGCACAAGCTCCTTTCACCGCTCGGGGTGCGGCATGCCGCCGCCGCTTCGGAGCGTTCACCGGTTAGCGGTTGCCGGCCGGAGTTGCTCCTCATCCCCCCTCGATGCCGGTGGAGCCGTGGCTCGCGCCGACGGGCTTGGATTCCGGTGAGCCGCGTTGCCTCAGGTAGATGGAGAGAATGGCCATGGAGGCGACGGCCAACAGCTCGGACTGCCAGTTCTGCAGTGTGCGGCTCCAGAAGTCCGCGGAGGACAGGTACGCGGCCCAGCTGGTGGGGGCTTGGAGCTGCCGCAGCTGCTGTTCGTTGTAGGCGGCGACGCCGGTGATCGACTGGGCCAGCCAGGACAGCAGGAAGATGCCTCCCATGACGAGCCCCAGGGAGCGCGAGTAGACGAGCCCGCGCCAGTCCGTGGCCGCGGCCCAGCGCGGGGAACCCTCCTTGGCGTGCTCGCCGACCATCTGGTCCTTGTCCGACTCGGTGCCGGCCTTGTCGAGTTCCTTGGATTCCGGTGAGCCGCGTTGCAGCAGCCAGACCGTGCCGAAGATGTAGAGGAAGAACTGCAGGTACTCCGACTGCCAGTTCTCCGTGACGTCGACGGCGAAATCCGAGGTCGTCAGGTAGGCGCCGAAGCTGACGGGTGCCATGCCGTCGGTGACGAGCTGGTTGTTGAAGTCCGCGTGGCCCGCCACGGCCTGGCCTGCCAGAGCGAGCAGGAAGGCGATCAGGAAGAACAGACCGAGGCTGTTGTAGCGCAGGAAGCGCCGAACACGATGCCGGTCCGGTGCGGTGGCCTTGCCCGGGCCTGATGCGGGGCTCATCGGCGCATCAGTCCCAACGTCGTGAAGTAGACCAAGCCGACGGCGATCACCAGCAGCGTTCCGAGAAAAAGCACCCTCATGGCCTGTCACCCGCCCTTGATCTCGCATTGGTACGGCCGCTGCGGACGGGGCAGGCACCCGGCGGCCGTCACCTTCCAGACGGCGGAGAAACGCGCCAGGAACACCGTGTCGTGCTCAAGCACCACCCGGGCCTGGTCGCCGTACACATCCACGCCGCGCACGGCGCCCGCCGCAGGCAGGTCCTGCTCGCCGATCGCCTGCTCGCACCGGTGCTTGGCCGACTGCTCCAGTTCCTCTCTGGTGGCGGGCGCGAGCGCGGCGCACAGTCGTTCGGGCTGTCGCGCGTCCAGCGCCCGCTCGAACCGGGTGACCTCCGAGGTGACGGCATCCCGCCGCTCGGCCAGCGTGCCGCACCCGCTGACCGTGGCGAGGGCCACCGCCGCCGCGATGCCCACCCCGAACCACCGTCCTGACATCGCGCCTCCCATGCGGCCGGGGCTGGATCGGGCCGGGGAGCGCCCGGTCGAGCATGTGGAATGCGGCTACCCGCTCGTGGGACAACCACCCCGCCCTGTACGCAAGTGGAACCGGCTGCACGGTCCTCTGCGTCGTCCGGCGCGAGGCCGTCTCTCGTGGTCGTGGTGACGGCCGGGAAAGCCGGGTGGTCGAACGTCGCTGAGGCGGCGTTGAGGAACGCAGGGTCACGGGCCACAGCGTGGACGAACGGAGAGACCGTCTCCACGCCTCGCAGCCGGTGGGAGATGACCCGGTCGTCATGCACGGCGCGGGTTTTCGGTTCGTGGCGGATCTCGCCCCACCGCCGCGCGCCCGGCTCAGTCCTCGTGGGCGGCCTGCTCCTGCGCCTGCTGGTTGGGCGTGGTGGCGTCTCCGGCCTCGCCGCGCCGTCGCTCTGTTCGGCGTCGGTGTTCCGGGTTCGTCTGTGCCTCCTCGAACTCGTCAACGACCTGCTCCGCGGCCGTCTTTGCGTCGCGCTCAGGGTTGCGCTCGTGAGGACGGTCGTCTTTGTGGCGCATGACGCTCCTTGTCACCGGTGCTGAATATGCGGTACGGGTTCCCGTTACGGCCCGGTCGAAGCGGCGGTTCCTCGGGCGAGCCGTCCGGCGCGGTCGGGCGCTGGTCACGTCTTGTGGCCGATGGTGACCGAGGCCAGTTCTCCGAGCAGCCGTGTCGCGATGATCGCCAGTTCGCCCAGCGACGCCGTGCCGGCTCCCTCGCGGGGAGCGGAGAGCCCTGCGGCGAGCCTGCCGGCCGCGGCTTCGGCTTCTTCGAGGGCGGATTCGGCCTGCGGGGCTCGTTGACCTCCGGCGGTGAGGTGGCGCGCGTCCGCCTCGCAGGCACGGGCTGCGGCCTGGAGGAGCGTCGCCAACTCACGTTGGGCGGAGTACGGGGGAGCGGCGAACCGCGAGTTCTCGTAGGCGGTCTCGGCGAGGGAACGCAGCATGGCGACCAGATGGTCCGCGATCCTGTCCCAGCGGTAGGCGTCGTCACTGGGCGGAGGGGACGGCGGGGAACGGCGCAGCCGCCGGCCCGGGTTGAGGAGGCGGCTCTCCTCTGAGCGGCGCTGCGCCTCGTGCAGATCGGCCACGACCGGCAGGAGCCGCAGCGCGCGTCCGTACCAGTCCTCGGCCTCCTTGTCGCTGTAGCCCTTCTCGACCCCGTCGGCCACGTCGCGGAGCAGTCGTGCGAACTCGTCCGGGATGCGCGTCCGCAGCCGGATCAGCCCGCGGGTGTGGTCGGGCGGCAGGACCAGTGCGTTGACCGTGAGGCCGATCACCGCTCCCAGTACGGTCTCCAGGAGGCGGTGGAGGATGTCGACGGGTGCGGGCGTACCGTATGCCAGCACGAACACTGCGGCCGTCGGCGCGTACCACCCCTGGTCCTCGAGCCGGGGATAGGTGCCCATCAGCACGGTGAGCGGCAGGGCGATCGCCATCGCGGCCATCGCGTTGTGCGTGAGCGCCGCCGCCGCCGCGGCGACGAGTGTGCCGAGCGCGACGCCGGCGAACTGCTGGATCGCCGAGCGCACCGAGCGGTAGACGGTGCTGTTGACCAGGACCAGGGCTGTCCACGGTGCGAGCAGAGCCAGCGGCGCATGCCACCACCAACCCGCCAGCGCCCAGGCGCAGAGCGCGGCGCCGGCCGCCTTGAGGGCCTGCACGGCGGTGTCGCGCTCTGGGCCTGGCGCCGTCACCGCGTGGCGCACGGCACGTGCCGCCGCAGCGGTGTCCGTCATGAGTACGCGAGCCGGTTCACGTGACAATGTGCGGTCTCCCTCCTTGTTTCCTGTCGTCGTCGGACCGTCCGACGACGACAACCCGTATCGAGTCCCCCGCCAACTGGCAGGGCAGACATGGTCGGTGCTGTCGGTCGGCGTCCGGGCGCGGCCCGACAGCGCGTCGCGGGATGCCGGTCGGGTCGGCCCCGCGCCGGGTTTGTGCCGCATCGCAGGGGCACCCATGGAGGGTTCCAGCAGGGCAATTTCATCGCCCCCACGGCCCTGTGGCATCGGAGGACGCGGTGAGCCGGAAGATCACTCCCACCTGTCGCCGACACCGGGGATTCGGATGAACGACCTCATGACATCGCTGTCCCGGGCGCTGGCAGCCGCTGCTCGCGAACCCCCGGTGCCTGCTGCTGACCGGATGGTTCAGTTTCCTGGACGGGGAGGCGACCGCCGGCGACGTCCTGGCTCAACGCCGCGTCTCGGAGGCCCTCACCGCGAAGGGCATCCATCACGACACCGCGTGGAGTCCGGGCTTCCGCCCCGGCGCCCTCTCCCTGGAGGCGGCCAGACCGGACGACTACGACGCCCTGCTGTTCGTCTGCGGGTCCCTCCACGGCCTCCAGGTCATCGGGCTGCACCACCGCTTCGCCTCCTGCCGACGCCTCGCGGCCGGTGTCTCGGTGATCGGCGCCGGTGATCCGGGCGTCACGGGCTTCGACGTGGTGATACCGCGCGACGGCACGCCGGCCGGCCCGTCGCCGACCTCGCGGCAACCGCTCCGCTCGGCCCTGAACCGCCCGTGGTCGGGGTTGTGCTCGCCGCCGGACAAGGTGAGTACGGCACGCGCCGGATGCAGACGCCGGTCAACGACGCGCTCCGCCACTGGCTGCATTCCATGGACTGCACGCTCGTCGAGGCGGACACCCGGCTCGCGGTGGACGACTGGCGGCTGTGCGCCACGCCCGAGCAGTTCGTCGCGCTGGTCGGAGGGCTCGACTCGTCGTCACGACACGGCTGCACGGACTGGTTCTCGCCCTTCGTCGAGGCACACCGGTCATCGCCGGCGACCCCGTCGGCGGCGGTGCGAAGGTACGTGCCCAAGTGCACGTCCTGCGCTGGCCGGCGGTCCTCACCCCGGACGACATCGAGCCGACTGTCCTGGGACGTTGGTGGACCTGGCCCTGTCGGACGAGGGACGCGAAGCGGCGAGGGCCCACGCGGACGCCTGCCCGGGGACGGCAGGGGCTTCGGCCCGACGGCCTCAGCTCACGTAACGGCGAGCGGGCGAACGCCGTTAGGTTTCCTCCAGAATCCGCAGTCGCGCCTCGACCTCCGCCGGCAGCACCCGCCGCTCGGGCAGCACTCATGGCAGGGCGGTCGCTGCCTCCGTGAAGGCCCGTAGGAACACGATGTCGCGCGGGACCCTGCGCGCCAGGTTCACGGTGCGGCGCAGTGCGGGTGCGGCAGGGCGGCGCAGCCAGGTGAACCACAGGGTGTTGCGGATGCCGTGCGCCCGGCGCCGCACCGGATCCCGCACGGTGGACGGTTGGTGATGGGCCGTCAGGTGTCCGCGTACGTCAGCCACCAGCCGTTCGCCGCCAGGTCGGCGGCGAGTAGCTCCTCCTCGCCGCCCAGCCACAGCCGGGGGTGGAAGCCGCCCGCGGTAAGTGCCTGTTCCTGAGGCCGACATGACAGGACGTCGGCTGTGATTGGTCGGCGAACGGCTGGTTAGGCCGGCATGAGTAACGACACGGTCAGGACGGCCTGCGAGCTGGTACTGGGCTAGGGATTCACGCGGGTCCAGAACAGCAGGGAGAGCGCCCGCCGGGCCGCGTCGGTGAGGATGTCAGCCATGGTTCCGCGCCACACCTCACCGCGTCCATGGCAGACAGATACCTCAGGTGATCAGGCCGGCGCTGGTCAGCCAGATGTGTTCGCATGTCGCCGACGCCTCTTGGAGCTTCTCGCGGGATTCCTGGGAGGCGTGGTAGAAGGTCCGCTCGATCATCCAGCACAGGGCGCGTGCCATCGCCGAGGCCTGGTCCGGTGCGGCGCCGGCCTGGATGCCGGCGTGTTCCAGGACGGCGGTGATGGCCTCGATGAACAGGTCAGCCGTGTGGTTCCACAGTTCGCCGATCTCCGGGACGGTCAACGACAGGTCGATCGCCGTGCGCATGACCAGGCCGTGCTCATTCCACAGCTCGACCGTGCGCTGCATGGCCGCCGCGATGGCCTGACGCGGCTCGTCTGTCTGCGCGGTGGCCCGGGACCGCTTCCACAGATGCTCGACGGTCCGGGCCACGAGTGCCGTGACCACTTCTTGCTTGGAGCCGAAGTAGAAGTACAGGGCACCACGTGTGATACCGGCGCCTTGGGCTACGTCGCCGATGGTCATGGCGTCGTAGCCCTTGTGCGCCAGCAAGGCCTCGCAGGTGTCGAGGATGGCCCGCTCCCGGACATCCCCCTTGCGCTCGGTGGTGCGACGGCCACGCGCGGAATGGTGGCCGGACATCAGAGCTGAGCACCCTCGGCGAAGTCGGTCGTACGGGAGAGTGCCTCCCACGCGCGGATGTCCTCGTCCACGGCCGTGCGCGCGGCGGTGACCAGCCGCAGCGCGTCCGAGCCCAGGACGAGGTGGGCCGGCGGCTGCTCGACCGTCGTGATGTGTACGACCGCTTCCCCCGCCTTGGCCGGATTGCCCAGCTGGTTCCCGCTGGCCTTCTGCCGCGCTTCGCGGATGGGGGTGAACAGCTCGTCATAGTCGTCGACGGTCTGCGCGGTGCGTGTCATGGACCGTCCGGCCCAGTCGGTGCGGAAGGAGCCGGGCTCGATCGCCGTCACGTGGATCCCGAACTGCGCGACTTCCTTGCCCAGCGCCTCCAGGATGCCCTCCAGGGCGAACTTGCTGCCGCAGTAGGCGGACATACCGGGCACGGCCATCAGCCCGCCCATGGAGGTGACGGCCATCAGGTGTCCGCGGCGGCGTCGGCGCATGTGGGGCAGCGCCGCCTGAAGGGTGCCCACTGCCCCGAACACGTTGACCTCGAACTGCCGCCGCACCTCGGCCAGCGGGGTTTCCTCGAAGGTGCCCTCCAGGCCGTAGCCGGCGTTGGCGACGACGACGTCCAGAGGGCCGACGCTCCGCTCGACCTCCGCGACCACGCCGGAGAGGGCGTCACCGTCCGTCACGTCCAGGATACGGCCGTGAGCGCGCCCGGGACTGACCTCTTCGAAGGCCCGCAGGTCCTTCTCGGAACGGACGGTGCCGACGACGGTATGCCCGGCGGCCAGGGCGGCTTGGGCGAAAGCGCGCCCCAGGCCCGTGCTGACTCCGGTGATGAGCCAGTTCCGCTTCTCCATTGTTCCTCCAGAGAGGTCTCGCGAGGAGCCGGGATGCTCCCTTCAGCAAAAGTCTACGCGATGTCGATTTTTATCGTTACCGCGTCGATTATGCGCAGGCGTGCAGGGTCCGGCGGGGCTGTGCTTGCATCGTCTTCAGCCCGGCCGGCACGTGGTGCAGGCCAGAGGTGAGGGACGGGCTGATGCGGAGGCTCGGGGGTGAACCGCCGTCTGGATCACGGGAGTTCGTGGGAGAGTGGTCTCCTGGCCGGGGTTCCGGGCCGGTCCGAGTGGGGTTGCCGATCGTGAACTTGAGAACGATCAGTCCCGGTTGGCCTCGCGGGAGGCGGGCTGTCCGCTCCTGCGGGAGGTCCGGCGAGTGATACGCCTGGTCATGAGCGTGATCGCAGCTCAAGTGATCAAAGATTCCGAGTGCTGGATGAGTCGCTCGTAGTCCCGGGCGTGACGGCGGGCGTGCATGATCCACGCGAGCGATCTTTCGACGACCCAGCGGCGGGGCAGGATGATGAACCCGACAGCGTCCTTCGGACGGCTGACGGTCTTGAGCTGCGCCAGCAGCGGCTCCAGGCGGTCCCACAGCTCATCCGACACGATCCACGGCGATGTCCCCACACCAGACCGAACACTCAACTCCCGCACCAGTCACGGCAGCCGGGACCGATCCACCTCTTTGCGTTAGCCGTTGTAAGCCGCGATCGAGCGCTATGTGCGCCGCTGCGTCGGCCGCCCAGGTTTTGGAATTGCGAGTACCTCTTCCTGCGAGGTGGAATGAAATGAGGAGGGCTGGGCCGGCTGACCCATTGGCAGCACGTGGCTCGACTTCCGGACGAGCGTCTTCGCGCCTGACTACCGTCCAGACCGTCCGAGTGGCGGTGATCACGGACTTCCTTCCGATGGTGCTGCGTAAGCTTGGGTCGTCGTCGCGGTGGGGTCCGCGAGGGTAGGTGAAGCCCCTCCAGATGCCTGACGAAGTGTCAGGAAAGTCGGCAAGTGGTCAGCATGAGTCCTGAAAAACCCAGGGAAAGCTGCCCGTACATGCGACTCGTTGTAGGGTGAAGAAACAGCCCTTGACCTGCATAAACGCAGGCAGGGAGCCTACATTCGGGAGTGCCTCCATGCTGCGCACCATGTTCAAGTCGAAGATCCACCGCGCCACCGTCACCCAGGCCGACCTGCACTACGTCGGCTCCGTCACCATCGACGCCGACCTGCTGGACGCCGCCGATCTGCTGCCCGGTGAGCTGGTCCACATCGTCGACATCACCAACGGCGCCCGCCTGGAGACGTACGTCATCGAGGGCGAACGCGGCTGCGGTGTCATCGGGATCAACGGGGCCGCCGCCCACCTCGTGCATCCCGGAGACCTGGTGATCATCATCAGTTACGCTCAGGTGTCCGACGCCGAGGCGCGGGCGCTTCAGCCCCGGGTCGTGCACGTGGACTCCGCCAACCGGATCGTGGGCCTGGGCGCCGATCCGTCCGAGCCGGTGCCGGGTTCGGAGCAGGCGCGCAGCCCGCAGGCCGTCACAGCCTGACCATCGCACCAGGAGGATGCCCATGAGCGAGATCGAGATCCGCGACGACCGGGCGGCGGGCCGCCTGGAGGCGATCGCCGGCGGTGAAGTCGTAGGCCACATCGAGTACTTCGTCCTTGAGTCCCCTCAGCGCGCCCTGGTCCCGGTCCACACGCTCGTGGAACCGGCCCATGAGGGAAAGGGCATCGCGGGTTCACTGGCCCGCGAGCTGTACGGCATCGCGGCCCGCGAGGGCATCGTCGTCGCCCCGCTGTGCCCGTACGTCGTCAAGTGGGCGGAACGGCATCCTGACGAAGCGCCGGTCGCGGACCCGGAGTTGCTGCGGGCGGCGATGGAGTGGCTCAGGGCGCATCCGGGTCGTTTCTAGGTCAGCGTTCGCGGGTGCTGCTGGGCCGGTCTCGGAACGTTGCGAGACCGGCCCCACCTCCCGCTGAGTTGTTCTTCGAACCTTCGGAGCTGACGAAAGGCCCCGCCCGCGTGCTCGCCCTCCTGCACACCTCTCCCGCGCACATCCCGGTCTTCGACGCCCTGCGCGACGAGGACCACCAGGGCCTGGAACTACGGCACTTCGTCGACGAGGAGCTGTTGGCGCGTGCCCGGCGCGAGGGCCCGGAAGCGGTGGCCGGGGCGGTACGGGACGTGCTGGAAGAGGCCGTAGCCGAAGGGGCTCGGGCGGTGCTGTGCACCTGCTCGACCATCGGCGGGGTCGCGGAGATCGCCGGTGCGCGGGTCGGTGTACCGGTGCTGCGCGGTGATCGCCCGATGGCGGCGGCCGCGGTGGCCGCCGGTCCGCGCGTCGTCGTGGCGGCGACGCTGGAGAGCACCCTGGAGCCGACCGCGGCGCTGGTCGAGGAGGAGGGCAGGCGCATCGGCCGCGGCGCTCACGAACCGATCGCACGCCTCGAAGTCCGCACGCTGCTCGTCGAAGGCGCCTGGGCCCGCTTCGAGGCCGGCGACACCGAGGGCTGCGCCCGGCTGGTGGCGGATGCCGTGGACGCTGTCACCGGCGCCGACGCGATCATCCTCGCCCAGGGGTCCATGGCACCGGCCCAGCACCTGACGACCACGGCGATCCCGGTGCTGTCGAGCCCCCGCCCGGGGCTGGCCGCCGGGGCCCGGGCGGCGCGCGTCGGTGAGCCCAGCCGGGTGAGTGGCGGCGCGGGTGACGGGTATGCGGGGGAGTAGTCCAGAGCCGACATAGCCACTGGCTGGAGGACACGATGACCAACCCGTACCCCGACCCCGTCCCCCCGGGCCCGACTCCGGGCCCCGTGCCCACCCCGTTCCCGGACCCGGAGCCCCCCGCACCGCACCCCCCACCCCCCGCCGCCGCCCCCCCCCCCCCCCCGCCCCGCCCCCCCCCGGGGTTGGGGGCGCCCCCCCGGCACGACCACGCTCCGCGAGGCGGACCACCTGATCCGGGACCTGACGGTCACGCTGGACCTTCCGGCCGGGACGGTCGCCTGCACGCACCTGATCCGGACGAACGCGAGGAGGGGAACGGCTGTCTCGCTTGCCCTGCCGGAGGGTGACGAGTCGGCGGAGGAGGTCTGGCGCCGACTCACGGAGATGGAGATGGGCGCGGCCCTGGGCGACCGTGGACACGGTCCCGCCGAAGCCGCCGCCCTGGCCGCGGCCGAGCACGCCGCGCGCCGATCCGGCCGGGCGGTGCTCTACGCCGGCGTAGAACGACTCACCGGAACAGTCACCGTGGCCGACCTACTGGAGTCAACGGCGATCGATCAACTGACGTTAGTGGGCGCCCCGTTGACCACCCCGGACCCCACCACCCCGATCCTCACCCAGGACCACGTACGCCCGGAATGGCGCGAGGGCCGCCTGGTCCTGGCCCTGGTCCCGGCGGTAGGCAACACCCTGGCCCCGTTCGAGGTCCCCAACCCGACACCGTGCTGCGCCGATCACGGCTGAAAACCAAGAGAGGGGGCTGAGTTCACAACGCCGGACGCCCGTCCCTACCCAGGGGCGCGGGGAACTGCGCGACCAGCCCCCACGCACCCGCGCCATGACGACAAACCGAACCCGTTCACTCCGCCGCCGCCCGCCCCGTAAGCGCGGTCAAACTGTTCCGCACATGATCCATATGGGCCCGCACGTCATCCCAGGTCTCCCCGTGCTCACGCAAGACCCGCTCGGTATCCCGAGCAACCCGTTCCTCCCGGACCCGAGCCTGCGCCAACACCTCAGCCGCCCGTTCCGCCGCCTCCTCCTGCCGCCGCCGATCCGACAACTCGGCCTCGGCGAAAGCCTGTTGAGCCTCACTCAACGCAGCCTCCGCCCGAGCCACCCGCTCGGCGTACTGCGCGTCCAAAGCAACCGCCCGCGACTCCGCTTCCCGCTCAGCCAAGGCCCACCGCTCATCGTGCTCCTTCGCCTGCTCCCCCAACATCCCGGCGGTACGTTGCCGCACATCACGCAACGCGGACAGCGCCTCCGTACGCCCCTCCTTCACCTCACGCCGGGCGCCGATCCGGATGTCGTCGGCCTCGGCACGCGCCGCGAGAAGCCGCTGCCGGGCCCGTTCCTCGGCCTCCGCACGGAGCGCGTCGGCGTGCTCCCGCGCAGCCTGGAGCACACCCGAGGCGCGCGCCTCGGCCTGCGCGACCTGTTCTTCCGCCGCACGCCGCGCGGACTCCCGTAGGGCCGCGGCCTCTTCCACCCCGAGCTGGAACAGCCGCTGCGCCCGCTCGCCGAGCGTCTCGTACGTCTGCGGAACGAGCCGGGACACCGCGACCCGCATCCGCTCGGCCTCCGCCTCCATGTCCTTGGCCAGTACGGTCAGCCGCGCGGCCCGTTCCCAGGCCGCGTCCCGGTGCCGCGAGATCGCCGCCGCGTACGAGTCGACCTGGTCGGGGCGGTAGCCGCGCCCCCGTACGGCCACGAAGCCACGTGGTGACACCGATGCGCTGCTCATCCTGGAACCCCTCTCCATCCGACGGACACGAAATGATGATTTCGGGCATATCTTGATGGATTGGACGTAAGTGTTCATAACGCGACACTCCGCAGACAGGTCACGGGCATCACGCGAACGTGAACGACCAGCGGCGCACACAAAAGGGCCGGACCCGATCACACGACCGGGTCCGGCCCTTTTGTTCAGAAACCGAGTACTACAACAACCCGTCCCACATCTGCTCCAGCAGCACCGACCACCAGCTCTCCGGCGACCCGAGCGCCGCCTGATCCAGCGAAGCGAGCTGCGCCTGGAAGTCGACGGTCCAGCGGCCCGCCTGCTCCTGGTTGAGCCCGTACCGCAGTCGCCACATCCGGCCGAGCAGCGCCAGACAGCGCGTGAACTCGGGCAGCCCCGTGTTCACGAACTGCGGCGGTACGGGCGCACCGCCCGGCCCCGCCTCCACGGGCACCGCGACGATGTTCGCCGTGCCGTACTGGACGCAGATCGCGCGGCCGAAGTCGCTGCCCATGACGAGGTACGAGCCCGCGTCGGCGGACGGCCGCACCCCGCGCTCCTGCGCGAGTTCTGCCAACGTCGGTACCGGGCGGCCCGGTTGGGCCTGCGCCCAGAAGAACGGGCTCATGTCCATCGGCAGCCCCGCCGCGACCAGCGTGTGCGCGACGACCGGCGGTACACCCTGCCGGGACACCGCCGCCTGCTCGAACCGGAACACTCCCGGCCCGAACGCGCCCGCCAGTTCCTGCGCGATCGCCTCCGGCGGGATCGGCGGCGTCGGCTGCACGGGCGGCAACGGCGCCCGCACCGGGGCGAGTCGGGCCGGCCCATCGGCGACCTGGTGCAACTCGCCCTGGTGGGCGATCAGTTGGTGCATCCCCTGCTGCCGGCTCGCGTGATCCGTACCGTACGGCGCGATGCTCGCGATGCGGGCCTGCGGCCACTGTTCGCGGATCATCCGGGCGCAGTACGCGCCCGGCAGTTCGCAGGACTCCAACTCCGTGTGCAGTTCGAGTACTTGGTCCGGCGGGATGTTCATGCCGCGCAGCTCGTGGAAGATCTGCCACTCCGGGTGCGGCGTCCCCGGCGCGGACCGCCGGATCAGCTGCTGCTCGGAACCGTCCGGCGCGCGGTACCGCAACACGGCCTGATAACCCGGCCCGACGGTCGGCTGGCCCTGCTGCGGATAGCCGTAGGCAGGCTGCTGCTGCCCGGGGAACGGCTGCCCGGGCGCGGGCACGGGCATGGGCTGACCGGGCACCTGCTGCCCCGGGGGCGGCATCGCACCGGGAGGCATGGCACCCGGCGGCATCGGCTGCGGCGGGGCGCCCGGAGGCATACCGGGGGCGCCCAACGCACCGGGCGCGCCCGGGAACTGCGGCGGCGGAGGCACACCGGGCCCACCCACCGGGGGCCCGGCGAGCATGGTCTCCGCGTGGTGCACGGCACCGTGGGCGCCACCCTGCGAACCGGGGGCGTTCGGCGGCTGGGGCGCTCCGGGAGAGCCAGGGGCACCATGGCCACCGGGTCCGCCGGGAACTCCGGGACCACCGGGCGGCTTGGGCGCACCGGGTACCCCCGGGACACCGGGCGCGTGCGGCACGCCAGGAGCACCCGGCGGCGGCGGAGGCGGCGGCACCGCAGCCCCGGGCCCACCCTGTCCGGGGTCGGCAAGCATCGTGGCCGCATGGTGCACCCCACCCGGAGGCGGACCCCCGGGAGTGTTCGGCGCACCAGGCGCACCAGGCGCACCAGGCGGCTGCGGAGCACCGGGCCCCTCCGGACCGAGCCCCGAAACCATCTGCGTCGCCACGTACCCACCGGGCGGCGGAGGCGGCGGCGAGGCAGGCGCACCGCCCGGTCGCGCACCCGGCGTCCCCGGGGCACCCGGCGGAGGCGGCGTGATCGCGCCACCGCCCCGGCGCGGCGGAGGCGCCGCCTTGCTGGTGGCGGCGTCGGCGATGTCCCCGGCGTTGGGCGCGAGCGCCCGCCCCGGGACACCGGGCCCACCAGGAGGCTGAGGCACGTTACCGGCCCCTTGCGGATAGCCGTACGACGGCGGAGCCGGCTGAGGCGCACCCTGCGGACCACCGGGCGCCGACGCCCCGGGCCCCTGCGGATACCCGTACGACGGCGGGGTGTTGCCCTGAGCCGCACCCGCCGCACCACCAGGCTGTCCACCCGACCCCTGCGAACCCCCGACCCCACCACCGGAGTTGGAGTTGGAGTGGGAATCATCCAGCGCCGGAGACAGTGCCGTACGCGGGAGTTGACTGCCCCCGGAGATGAGCGCGGTCTTGGCGTCGGGCGGGGTGTTGTCCTCGGGCTCGCTCAGTGGCGGTGCGAAAACGGTCGCGGGCAGCGGTACCGAACGGTCCTCGCCGGCATCCGCGTTGGTGTCGGTCCCCGCCCAGGGAGTGGCCCCGGCAGGCACGGCGGGCGCGTCCTGCGCCCCGGACCCCCCGGCGTCCGGCCACGCCGAAGCGGCCGGCACCCCGGCCTGCGTCTCCGGAAGCGAACGCCCCGCCGAACTCTGCGCCCCAACACCCGCCCCGGCAGCGGGAGTCGAAGGCGCAGGCGCCGAATCCCCCCGCCGGTCCGGAATCCCCAGCTTGTCCGCCGCCTCCTGCAACCACTCCGGTGGACTCAGCAGGAACGACGTCTGGTTCAGGTCCACCCGCGCGGGAGGCGCCGGTACCGCGTCGGCGACCTCGTCGGGGCGGCCGTACTCCTCCTCGTAGCGGCGGACGACCTCACCCACCGGCAGCGAGGGCCACAGCGTGGCCTCGCCGCTGTCGCGGGCGAGCACCATCCGCTGTGCGCCGCCGTCCGAACGCGGCCCGTCGGCGCGGTCCTCGGCCCAGATCACGAAGCCGAGTTCGAACTCCCGCACCCGCACCTCGCGATGCTGGTACGACGGCACATCGCCGTTGATCCACTCCTCGGCGCGCTCCTGCGCCTGTGCGAAGGTCACCATCGTCCCGCTCACTCCCTCACCGAAGACGCGGAAGCCGAGGAAGACGCGGAAGCCGCCGCCGGCACCACGTTCGCGAACCCGCCGTCCACCATCAGATTCGCCACCGTCTCCAACTCCGGGGGATTTCCCGCGAGTCGGGCCAGGAACTGGTCGAAGTCGTCCCCGGCGGGCAGCAGCAGCCGCTCCACGCGGGCGGCCGGCGCCCAGGACGGGTCGACGTCGCGGGCGTCGTCGTAGGCGGAGAACCAGACCGAACCGATCGCCTGGCCCTTCACCTTGACGGCGAGCAGGCCGCCCTGGACGAAGCCGACGGCCAGGTAGTCCTTGGTGAGATGGTCGCGCAGGCATTTGTTGATGTAGACGAGGTCGTTGACGGCCGCCTCGTCGCGCACCGTGAAGAACGGCTGGTCGATCAGCAGCCCCAGCTCGGCGTCCAGCGCGGTGCCGATGGGCGCGCTGCCGCCGGCCGCCTTGAGGAACGACCGGTAGGCGCCCGGGAGTCGGTAGCCGAGGTCCTCCTCGACGCCCTGCACCTGCGCCTCGGTCACCGCGACCGTCGACTTCGGCAGTCCGAAGTGGGCGGGGCGGGTCTCCTGGAGCGGGCGGGTGCCGCGCTTGTCGTGGTCGACGACCGCCGTGGCGATCCCGCCGTGGTGGCGCAGCAGCGCCTTCACGTCGACGGGGACGAGTTCGAGGCGCCGGGTGCCGACCACGTGGTGCCAGGTCCAGCCGTGCGGGGTGGCCACCGCGGGCACGGTGTCCCACAGCTCGTGCCGGGTCGCGGCGAGCGCCGCGTTCGCCGACACATAGTCCGTGAGGCGCAGCTCGTCGACGCCGAAGCCCTCCGGCGGCTCGGCGATCTCCGCGGCGGCGCGGGCGTACGGCGAGAAGTCGGGATAGCCGTGCTCGTCCATCCGCACCCCTCTGGGGTGGCGGGCCGCCCGGACCGGGTCCGGGAAGTGCACGACCTGCCCGGCGTAGGCCGCGTTCGGTGGCGCGGCTCGCTGCCCGAGCCGACCTGTCGTCATGGCGGTTGCCCCCTGCGGCATTCAGTACGATTCACAGCAGCCGAAATGTCCAACTCGGCCCACTGTGCCCCGTATCGACTGTCTCGTCTTCTCGTCTTTTTCGACTGTCTCCACGCGTGCGACCGCGTGGATCGCGGTGCGGACAGCCTATGCGGTACGGCGACACCGGTCACCGGCAGCGGTCGGCCGTACCCCTCACCGGACCTTCACTTCCGTGACCTGCCGTCACCCTGCCGTGACAGCCCGCCGAAGCCCTGGCGTGTCGCACCGCCCCAGCTACCGCACCAGCCACGGCATTTGGCACTCTGTGACCCGCCGGGGGATGCTCGGGAGGGGATGACGATCATGAACATGACGCAGACGGGACCGCACACCGGGGCGCACACCGGGCCATCGGGCGACCCCCGGGTCGGCTGGAGCGCCACCGAGGCGCGGCACGCGCCGGCCCTCAACCACCGCCGTGACGGCATACTTCCGACCGTCGCCGCCGCCCTCTCCGTGCGCGGCGCCACCACCCTCACCGGCACCGCCGCCCGCGGCGACCAAGCGCCCGCGCTGCACCCGCTCGTGCAGGACTTCCTCGACACCCTCACCAGCGCGCAGCGCGACCGGTTCACCGGCCGCTGCGCCGAGGCGATCCTCATCTCCCGCCACATCGCCGCCGCGGACGCCGCCCGCAGCAAGCGCGCCGCGCGCAAGCCGATGACCAACGGCGAGGCCCGCAAGACCCTCAAGCAGGCCAAGCTCACCGCCCGCCGCATCCGCGAGGACGGCGACCCCCTGCACGGCAGCTTCGCGACCCCCTGCCGGGCCTGCACAGCCCTGAGCGCCCACTTCGGCGTCCGAGTCGTCGACCCCGCGACGGAAACCGGCTGACACCCACCCCCGCCACACCACAGCACCAAAACACCACAGCACCGCAGGACTTCAGCACCACCGCACGACAGCACCTCAGCACCACCCGTCCCTGACGCCGACGATCGAAGGGCAGATGCACGCCGACCGCCACTCCACCACGCGCTTCTCCGTACCCGTGGACGCCGCCCTGCGCGCCGCGGGCTGGCAGCCCGGCCGCTGGGACATAAAACAGGCCGAGATCTGGGCGGACACCCTGCGCGAGCACACCTCGCCCGCAGGACACCAGCACGCCGTCTTCCCGGCGGCGGTGGAGGTCTGGGCCGAGTTCGGCGGCCTGCACATCACGCCCTCCGGGCCCGGCCGCCAGATCTCCCCCGTGGCGCTCCACCTGGACCCGCTGCACGGCCTCCACATGGCCCGCACCCTGGGCGACCTGGGCCGGGCCCTGGACACCGACGTCAGCCCCTTGGGCGAGGAACCGGACACCCAGTCCCTCCTGGCCATCGACTCCGAGGGCCGCGTCTACGCCCTCGACCACACCGGCGACTGGTACCTGGGCTCCGACATCGACCAGGCCCTCGCCACCCTGGTCTCCGGCATGGAACCGGTACGGCTGACGGCGGGCTGACCTGAGCCCGGCCACACCACCAAAATCCGCAGCCTCACCCCACAGAACCGGCCGACCTGGCGGAGTTGTTCCTGGAAGACCTGCGCCTGCTGCTCACACAGCCGCGGAACCAGCCGTACCCCTGGCCCGCTACAAGCAGGGGCCGGGGCGCCCACGGAGCACCACGGCGAGGCAGGCCGCCGCCACCCGCGTACGGCGAGAAGGTGACGTGTCGGGGGGTGTCCGCCCGCAGCGGTTGGCGCGTCAACACGGGCACGTTGGTGAGAAACCGATTCCGCGCCGTTCCGAGGACGGACACCCCCCGGCGCGGCACCGACCCACGACGGCGAACCGGCGAACCACCCACGCACCCGCACCCCGCCGAAATCCCCGACCTCAAGCCGCCGGAATCACCGCAGACACCCGAAACCCACCCGCATCCGTAGGCCCCGAAACGAACACCCCGCCCAGCGCGAGCACCCGCTCCCGCATCCCCACCAGCCCGTTGCCCCCGGAGGGCAGCCGTGCCGCCGACGCGGACGCGAGCTCGGGCGGCGGTTCGTTCTCGACCTGCATCGCGATCTCCGACACCCGGTGCGCGAGCCGTACGTGGGTCTTCGCGCCGGCCGCGTGCTTGTGGACGTTCGTCAACGCCTCCTGGACCACCCGGTACGCGGTCTGCTCGATCTCCGCCGCGTACGAGCGGGTATCGCCCTCCACGGACAGGTCCACGGCCATCCCGGCCGCCGCGGACTGCCCGAGCAGTTCGTCCACGTCGGACAGGCAGGGCCCGTCGGCCGTGCCCTCGTCGTCGACGGCCCGTGAGGCCGCGGCAGCGGCGGCCACGCCCACCGCGACGAGCGGTACGGCCGCCCGCTCGCGCGCGTCCCGGCCGTCGCCGCTCCTCAACACCCCGAGCATCTCCCGCAGTTCGGTGAGGGCCTGACGCCCCATGTCCCCCACGAGGGCGGCGTTCTTGACGGCCTTCTCGGGGTCCTTGCGGGCGACCGCCTGAAGCGCGGCGGCGTGCACGACCATCAGGCTCACCCGGTGCGCCACGACGTCGTGCATCTCCCGCGCGATCCGGGTCCGTTCCTCGTTGCGGGCCCACTCGGCGCGCTCCTCGGCGCGCTCCGCGAGGAGTTGGAGTTCCCGCTCCAGGCTGTCCGCGCGTTCCCTGAGGCTCTCCATCAGGCGGCGCCGGGCGCCGACGTACATGCCGAGCAGGACGGGCGGCGCGGTCATGCCGACCGCGGTGGTGATCGAGGCGAACGGGAGGAACCAGTCCCCGAGTTCCCAGGTCCCGCGCTGCATGTCCTGCCGTACCCGCACGAACATGACGATGAGCATGCCGAGGAACGACATCCCGGCCAGCGACCCGATGATCCGGCGCGGCAGTTCGGACGCGGCGAGGGTGTAGAGGCCGACGATGCCCATCAGGTAGCCCATCTGGGCCGGTGTGATGGCGATGGAGACGAGGACGACGGCGATCGGCCACTTCCGGCGGACGATCAGCGCCGAGCCGGCCAGCACCCCGAAGACGACACCGACGGCGGCCGGGATGCCCGCGTCGTGCGCGAACCGGACCCCCTCCGCCCCGCACTCCGCGGCGGACCCCGCCGCGAGCCCCGTGTCCAGCACCGCACTGCGCCACCTGGTCCACCACCACGGCCCTCCCCGGGCCGTGGCATGGTCTTCCCCCGTCGTGGTCATGCCTCCAGCCTACGGGCGCCGGGGCCCGGTTTTCCGGCGAGTTTTCCCGACCGGCCCACACCACGACCCGTAATCGAACAGTCACGAAACCCGCCGGTGTCCCGCGAACCGCCCGGCCGCCCCCGACAAGTACCGTCGCACGGAGGGCATCGCGTACGGCATAGTGTTGGGTGCCCACTCGGCGACCAGGCTAAATGTCCGGTTCTCACGATTTTGATCCCCCGTGGTGTAATTGGCAGCACCGTGGCTTTTGGTGCCATTTGTCCAGGTTCGAGTCCTGGCGGGGGAGCAACAGCCTCTTCCAGCAACCCTGTTCGGGCCCTGACAGCACTGTCAGGGCCCACTCTCATGTCCCCCATGAAACGCCCCGGTATCCTGCGAATGTCCACCCCCAGCATTCCGAAGCCGAAGGGCAAACCCGTGAGCGCCATTCGCCCGGCAGCCGTCGTCGTCCTCGCAGCGGGTGAGGGCACCCGTATGAAGTCGGCCACACCGAAGGTCCTGCACGAGCTCTGCGGCCGGACCCTCGTCGGTCATGTGCTGGCCGCCGCCCGCGAGTTGGAGCCGGAGAACCTGGTCGTCGTCGTGGGCCACGCCCGCGAGCAGGTGACCGCCCACCTCGGCGCGACCGACCCCGGCGTACGGACCGCGGTCCAGGCCGAGCAGAACGGCACCGGGCACGCCGTACGCATGGCACTCGAAGAACTCGGCGCCGTCGACGGAACCGTCGTGGTCGTCTGCGGCGACACCCCCCTCCTGCGCGGCGAGACCCTCCGCGCCCTCGCCGCCAACCACACCGCCGACGGCAACGCGGTGACCGTGCTCACCGCCGAGGTCCCGGACGCCACCGGCTACGGCCGCATCGTCCGCGACGGCGCCTCCGGCGCGGTGACCGCGATCGTCGAGCACAAGGACGCCTCCGACTCGCAGCGCGCGATCCGCGAGATCAACTCCGGAGTCTTCGCGTTCGACGGGCAGTTGCTCGCCGACGCGCTCGGCAAGGTCAGGACCGACAACAGTCAGGGCGAGGAGTACCTCACCGACGTCCTCGGCATCCTGCGCGAGGCCGGGCACCGGGTCGGCGCCTCCGTCGCGGGCGACCACCGCGAGATCGCCGGCATCAACAACCGCGTGCAGCTGTCCGAGGCGCGCCGCATCCTCAACGACCGGCTGCTGACCGAGGCCATGCTCGGCGGCGTCACCGTCATCGACCCGGCGACGACCTGGATCGACGTCGACGTCACCTTCGGCCAGGACGCGATCGTCCACCCCGGCACCCAGCTGCACGGCACCACGCACATCGGCGAGGGCGCCGAGGTCGGCCCCAACAGCCGTCTGAAGGACACCGTCGTGGAGGCCGGCGCCCGCGTCGACAACACGGTCGCCGACAGCGCGCACATCGGGGCGCAGGCGACCGTCGGGCCGTACGCCTATCTCCGTCCCGGCACCCGGCTCGGCGCGAAGGGCAAGATCGGGACGTACGTCGAGACGAAGAACGCCTCCATCGGCGAGGGCACGAAGGTCCCGCACCTCTCGTACGTCGGGGACGCGACGATCGGCGAGTACACCAACATCGGTGCCGCCAGCGTCTTCGTGAACTACGACGGACAGGACAAGCACCACACCACCGTGGGATCGCATTGCCGGACGGGTTCGGACAATATGTTTGTGGCACCCGTCACGGTCGGGGACGGCGCGTACACCGCCGCCGGCTCCGTGATCACGAAGGACGTACCGCCCGGTTCGCTGGCCGTGGCCCGTGGCCAGCAGCGGAATATCGAGGGTTGGGTGGCCCGCAAGCGTCCGGGGAGCGCGGCGGCGAAGGCCGCGGAAACCGCTTCCCGCCAGGGCGAGAGCGAGAACTGACCGGAAACGGGTGCGTCGAACACGGCGTACCGTGATAAACGCACACCCAGTTGAATGACCTCTGAGGAGACAGTGCTGTGACCGGGATCAAGACGACCGGCGAGAAGAAGATGATGTTCTTCTCCGGCCGCGCCCACCCCGAGCTTGCCAAGGAGGTCGCCCAGCAGCTGGGTGTCGGGGTAGTCCCGACGAAGGCCTTCGACTTCGCGAACGGCGAGATCTACGTCCGCTTCGAGGAGTCGGTGCGTGGTGCGGACTGTTTCGTGATCCAGAGCCACACGGCTCCGATCAACCAGTGGGTCATGGAGCAGCTCATCATGATCGACGCGCTGAAGCGCGCGTCGGCCCGCTCCATCACGGTGATCGTTCCCTTCTACGGCTATGCCCGGCAGGACAAGAAGCACCGCGGCCGTGAGCCGATCTCGGCGCGGCTCATCGCGGACCTGATGAAGACGGCGGGTGCGCACCGCATCCTCACCGTCGACCTGCACACCGACCAGATCCAGGGCTTCTTCGACGGGCCCGTGGATCATCTCTTCGCCCTCCCCCTCCTCGCGGACTACGTGGGGAGCAAGGTCGACCGCAGCAAGCTGACCGTCGTCTCGCCGGACGCCGGCCGCGTGCGTGTCGCCGACCGCTGGTGCGACCGCCTCGGCGCGCCCCTCGCGATCGTGCACAAGCGGCGCGACAAGGACGTGGCGAACCAGGTGACCGTCCACGAGGTCGTCGGCGAGGTCAAGGGCCGCGTCTGCGTCCTGGTCGACGACATGATCGACACCGGCGGCACGATCTGCGCCGCCGCGGACGCCCTGTTCGCGCACGGCGCGGAGGACGTCATCGTGACGGCCACCCACGGCGTGCTCTCCGGCCCCGCCGCGGACCGCCTGAAGAACTCCCGCGTCAGCGAGTTCGTCCTCACGGACACCCTCCCGACGCCGGGCGAGGTCGGCGCCGACCTCGACAAGATCACGGTCCTGTCGATCGCCCCGACCATCGCGAGCGCGGTCCGCGAGGTCTTCGAGGACGGTTCGGTGACGAGCCTCTTCGACGAGCACTAGGCGCTCCGCTGGAAGGGCCGCGATGTGCCGTCTACCGGCTGCGGCGCCATCGTGGCTGGTCGCGCCCACGCGGCGGAGCCGCATATCGATACCGCCCCGCGCCCCTTTGGGTCGCTGGTGAACCGCAGTGGACTTCGCCCGAGCCGCTTGAGACCGCGCTTCACGAAGATCGATTTCTGATACGGCCTCCCCGCCGAGTAAGCTGGTGCAGTTGCTCGGCGAGGGAGGCCGTACCGCTTCGCAAGAAGTTCGTACGGCGGTCCGTTATCGACGCGCTCTTCGTAGCAGGCCGATGTTCGGCCGGGTGACCACCTTCCCCGACTGTTCTACGAGGAGTGACCATGGCCGACGTCAAGCTCGCCGCCGAGACCCGCACCGAGTTCGGCAAGGGCGCCGCCCGCCGTATCCGCCGTGACAAGAAGGTCCCCGCCGTGGTCTACGGCCACGGTGTCGACCCGCTGCACATCACCCTGCCGGGCCACGAGCTGCAGCTCGCCCTGCGTACCCCGAACGTCCTGCTCACCCTGGACATCGAGGGCACCACCCAGCTGGCGATCCCGAAGGCCGTCCAGCGTGACGCCATCAAGGGCTACCTGGAGCACGTCGACCTGCTCACCGTGAAGAGCGGCGAGAAGGTCACCGTCGAGGTCTACGTCCACACCGAGGGCGAGCTGGCCCCGGGCTCCTTCCTCCTTGAGCACGTGCTGAGCACGATCACCGTCGAGGCCGAGGCCACGCACATCCCCGAGTCGGTCACCGTGTCCATCGCGGGCCTGGAGGCCGGTGCCGCCATCGCCGCCAAGGACATCCCGCTCCCGGCCGGCACCACCCTGGCGATCGACGAGGACGCGGTCGTCCTCCAAGTCCTGGCCGCGCAGGCCGAAGAGGCCTCCGCCGACGCCGAGGCCGAGGCCACCGAGGCCTGATCCTCACCGCTCACCGTTTCGTCAGCCGCTGTTCCCACCGGGAGCAGCGGCTGGCTGCCGGGGGTCCGGGGGCTGTCCCCCGAAAAGCACAGCAATGGAGACATGGACGTGACGACCGACGCCAATGCCCCCTGGCTGATCGTGGGCCTCGGGAACCCGGGCCCCGAGTACGCCAACAACCGGCACAACGTGGGCTACATGGTGGCCGACCTGCTGGCCGAGCGGATCGGCGGCAGGTTCAAGCGGGCCGGGAAGGCACAGGCGCAGGTCCTGGAGGGCCGGATCGGAGCGCCGGGACCGGCGAGCCGCCGGGTCGTCCTGGTGAAGCCGACGTCGTTCATGAACCTGTCGGGCGGCCCGGTCAACGCGCTGCGCGACTTCTACAAGGTGCCGCTCGCGAACGTCGTTGCCGTGCACGACGAACTCGACATCGACTACGGCACCCTCCGCCTCAAGCTCGGCGGCGGCGACAACGGCCACAACGGGCTGAAGTCGATGACGAAGGCGATGGGCCCGGACTATCACCGGGTGCGGTTCGGGATCGGGCGTCCGCCGGGCCGGATGCAGGTGGCCGACTTCGTGCTGAAGGACTTCTCCTCCACGGAGCGCAAGGAGCTGGACTTCCTGGTGGACCGGGCGACGGACTCCGTGGAGTGTCTGGTGAGCGAGGGGCTGGAGCGGGCGCAGAGCGCGTACAACTCCTGAGCCGTCCGGCTGCCCGGCTTGCCTGACTTAACCGGCTTGTCCCCTGCGGGAGTTGACCGCGCGTGCGGGTATGGCCAATGATCCCCGCCATGTCACCCGCCGCCTCCACCTCACCCGGCGCCTTCGCCGCCCTGACCTTCGGGCGGCTCGCGGCGATGGGCACGGTCACCGTGCTGATCCTGATCGCCGGGGTGTGGGGCTCGTGGCCGACCGCGCACAACGTGATGCTGACCAAGGGGCGCGAGAGCGGCACGATCGAGGTCACCGCGTGCGGCGACGACACCTGCACCGGCCCGTACACACCGGTCTCCGAGGGCTCGAAGGCCCGTACCCGGGTCGTCATCGAGCACACGGTCGCGGTGAAGAAGGGCCGGACGTACACCGTCGTCGTGAAGCCGGGCACCGACGAGGTCATGCGCTCCGGTCCCGCCGGAATCCTCTACGCCTGGGTCCCCCTCGGCGGCGCCCTCCTGCTGGCCTCGGTGGTGGTCGCGGGCGGCCTGCGGCTGACCCGGGCCGCGTGGGTGCTGGCCGGGACGGGGATCGCACTGCTGACGGCGGCGTTCGTAGCACTCTGACGGCAGTCCGTCGTACGACATGAAAGTGCCCCCGAGCTTCTACGACAGCTCGGGGGCACCCTTGTTTTTGCGGGTCAGCCGGTGTTGCGCAGGCCCGCCGCCACACCGTTGACCGTGAGGAGCAGGGCCCTGCTCAGCAGCGGGTCGGGGTCGGCGCCGGCCGCCGCCTCGTCGCGCTGGCGCTTCAGGAGGGTGACCTGGAGATACGAGATCGGGTCGAGGTAGGCGTCGCGGATGGTGAACGTCTGCTTCAACACCGGGGTGGCGTCGAGGAGTTCGGCCTCGCCGGTGATGCGGAGGACCTCGGCCACGGTCAGATCGTGCTCGGCCCGGATGGTGTCGAACACGTGCTTGAGGTGGTCGGGGACGAGGGTGTCGACGTAGTGCTGGGCGATCCGCAGGTCCGTCTTCGCGAGCGTCATCTCGACGTTGGAGAGGAAGTTCTGGAAGAAGTGCCACTGGCCGTGCATCTCGTCGAGCACGGTGTCCAGGCCGGCCTCGCGCAGCGCCTTCAGCCCGGAGCCGACGCCGAACCAGCCGGGCACGATCTGCCGGGACTGGGTCCAGCCGAACACCCACGGGATGGCGCGCAGTCCGTCGAGCGAGACGCCCGAGCCGGGGCGGCGGGAGGGCCGCGAGCCCAGGTGCAGATCGGCGAGCTGGTCCACCGGCGTGGAGGCGAGGAAGTACGTCGGAAGGTCCGGGTCCTCGACCAGCCTGCGGTAGGCGGCGTGGGCGGCGTCGCTGACCACGTCCATGGCCGCGTCCCAGCGGGCGAGGGACTCGTCGGACTGGCGGGGCGAGGTGTGCAGGGCGGAGGCCTGGAGGGTTGCCGCGACGGTCAGTTCGAGGTTCTCGCGGGCCAGTGACGGCACGAGGTACTTGTCGGAGATGACCTCGCCCTGCTCGGTCACCTTGATCTCGCCCTCCAGGGTGCCCCAGGGCTGGGCGAGGATCGCGTCGTGCGAGGGACCGCCACCGCGGCCGACCGTGCCGCCCCGGCCGTGGAAGAGGCGGAGGCGTACGCCGTAGCGGTGGGCGACGTCACGCAGGCGACGCTGGGCGCGGTGGATCTCCCACTGCGACGTCGTGATGCCACCGAACTTGGAGGAGTCGGAGTACCCGAGCATGACCTCCTGCACATCCCCGCGCAGCGCCACGAGCCGCCGGTAGGACGGGTCGGACAGCATGTCCTCAAGGATCGTGTCGGCGGCCTTCAGCTCGTCCGTGGTCTCCAGCAGCGGCACGATGCCGACCTTCGCCCACCCGGCGTGCAGGTCGACGAGCCCGGCCTCGCGGGCCAGCACGGCGGCGGCGAACACGTCGTCGGCGCCCTGGCACATCGAGATGATGTACGACTCGATGACCTCGGGCCCGAACACGGCGAGGGCCTTCTTGACGGTCTCGAAGACGCCGAGGGTCTTCTCACCGGCCGCGTCGACGGGCGCGGGCGTCGGAGCCAGCGGCCTGCGCGACCGCAGTTCCTTGGCGAGCAGCTTGGCCCGGTACTCGCGGGGCATGTCGGAGTACCGCCAGGACTCCTCGCCGAGCCGGTCGAAGAGCTGGCCCAGCGCGTGGTGGTGGGCGTCCGCGTGCTCGCGTACGTCCATGGTGGCGAGCTGGAGGCCGAACGCGCCGAGCGTGCGGATCGTACGGTCCATGCGGCCGTCGGCGAAGAGGCCGCCGCGGTGGGCGCGCAGTGAGGTCTGGATCAGGGTGAGGTCGGCCAGCAGCTCGGCGGTGCCGAGGTAGTCGCGGCCGTCCTCGTGCGGGGTGCCCTTGGCCAGGCGGCTCTTGGTGTTCTCCAGCTTCTGCCGGATGCAGGTGGCCTTGAGCCGGTACGGCTCCTCGGCGTTGAGGCGCTTGTAGCGGGGGCTGATCTCCGGCAGCCGCTCCAGGTCGGCCCGGAGGGACTCCAGGAGTTCCTCCGTCGCACCCGTGTAGCGGATGGAGTTGGAGAGGAAGCCGCGCAGCTCGTCGATCGTCTCCAGGGCGTCGTTGATGCCGTGCTCGTGCTGGAGGATCAGGACGTCCCAGGTGACCTGGGGCGTGACGTTCGGGTTGCCGTCGCGGTCGCCGCCGATCCAGGTGCCGAAGGTGAGCGGGCGGGTGTCGTCGGGCAGCTTGACGCCGACGCGCTCCAGCTCGGCCGTGAGGTCTTCGAGGACGTCTCCGACGGCGCCCGCGTGCAGCTCGTCGAGGTAGTAGATGGCGTTACGGGCCTCGTCGGCGGGCTCCGGACGGACGACCCGCAGCTCGTCCGTCTGCCACACCAGGTCGATGTTCTCGGCCAACCGGGTGTCGTGGCGACGGCGGTCGGACTCGATGACCGGGGTCTCCAGGAGCGTGGCGATGCGCCGGAGCTTGTTGAGGACGGACCGGCGCGCGGCCTCGGTGGGGTGCGCGGTGAAGACCGGGCGGACGTTCAGGTTCTTGACCGTCTCGCGCAGGTGGTCGGGGTCGGCGTCCTTGAGGCGGTCGGCCGTACGGGCGAGGAGACCGCCCTCGGCGGCACGCCTGGCGCGCAGCTCGCGGCCGCGGTGCACCTGCTCGGTGACGTTGGCCAGGTGGAAGTAGGTGGAGAAGGCGCGGACCAGCTTGGCGGCGGTCTCCAGCTCTATGCCGCGCAGCAGCTCGGCGGCGGCCTCGCCGTCCTCCCGGGTGAGACGGCGGACCTTCTCGACCAGTTCGAGCAGCTCGGGGCCCTCCTGCCGGACGAGGGTCTCGCCCAGAAGGTCGCCCAGGCGCCGGATGTCGGCGCGCAGCGCACTGCCGGTCGAGGTGGTGCTCGTGGTCAGGTCGTCGGCACTGCTCACAGGTGCGGCTCCTTGCAGTGTTTGAAGCTCGTCTGGAGGGAACCCGGACGGCGGTCCCGCGGCGGCTGCCGCATACGGGACGGACATCCGGGAAGAAAACAGAACGGACCGCGCTGTCCGACCGACACCCAGGATAGGTGTCCACTCTGACGCGCGGTCTCACGGGCTTCGTCCACCGGTCGGCGCGCTGCCATACTTACGTTGCCGTAGGTTACGGAACCGTAGGGAAGTCCATGCTGAACTGTTGCTGCCCGGCTCCCGCCGTCCGACGCTCCGCCTCCACCTCCGAACCCCACAGGGGACGCCCATGACCACGAGCTCCGATGTGATCGACGACGCCCCGCGGGCGAACGGCGACGGCACTCCGCTCCCCGCCGCCACCCTGGGCGGCGAGAAGAAGGGGTCGCTGGAACAGATCACTCTTCTCCTCTTCATCACCCTTCCGTTCCTGGCCCTGCTCGCGGCGGTGCCGCTGGCGTGGAGCTGGGGCGGGGTGAGCTGGCTGGACCTCGGCCTGCTGGTGTTCTTCTACTACCTCGGCTGCCACGGCGTGACGATCGGCTACCACCGGTACTTCACCCACGGCTCCTTCAAGGCGAAGCGCCCGCTGCGGATCGCCATCGCGATCGCCGGGTCGATGGCGGTCGAGGGGCCGCTGGTGCGCTGGGTCGCCGACCACCGCAAGCACCACAAGTTCTCCGACGCGGAGGGCGACCCGCATTCGCCGTGGCGCTACGGCGAGACGGTGCCGGCGCTGATCAAGGGCCTGTGGTGGGCGCACATCGCGTGGATGTTCGACGAGGAGCGCACTCCGCAGGAGAAGTACGCGCCGGATCTCATCAAGGACCGCACGATCCGGGCGATCTCCCGCCACTTCATCTACTGGACGATGCTCTCGCTCGCGCTGCCGCCGCTGATCGGCGGACTGGCCACGATGTCCTGGTGGGGCGCGTTCACCGGCTTCTTCTGGGGCTCGCTGGTGCGGGTGGCGCTGCTGCACCACGTCACCTGGTCGATCAACTCGATCTGCCACGCGGTCGGCAAGCGCCCCTTCAAGTCCCGTGACCGGTCCGGCAACGTGTGGTGGCTGGCGATCCTGTCCTGCGGCGAGTCCTGGCACAACCTGCACCACGCCGACCCGACGTCCGCGCGGCACGGTGTGATGCGCGGCCAGCTGGACTCCTCGGCGCGGATCATCCGCTGGTGTGAGCAGCTCGGCTGGGCCTATGACGTGCGCTGGCCGTCACGCTCGCGTATCGATTCGCGCCGTATCTCCGGTACGGACGGCTCTCAGCCCCGGAAGGAGTCGGCGGAGGCTGCATGATTGACGCCGTGGCGACCGATCCCAGCAGCACCCCGAGCAACGAGAAGCCCCGACGCGCGCGCCGCACCCGGATGACGGGAGCGGAACGCCGGGCCCAGCTGCTGGAAGTCGGCCGCACACTGTTCGCGACGAAGGGCTTCGAGGCCACGTCGGTGGAGGAGATCGCGGCG
The DNA here is from genome assembly GCF_042721125.1 of Streptomyces sp. NPDC058469. Lineage (NCBI taxonomy): Bacteria > Bacillati > Actinomycetota > Actinomycetes > Kitasatosporales > Streptomycetaceae > Streptomyces > Streptomyces sp. NPDC058469. The sequence continues at coordinate 51,412 of NZ_JBHXME010000018.1, read as the reverse complement.
AAGGCCGGGGTCTCCAAGCCGGTGGTCTACGAGCACTTCGGCGGCAAGGAGGGCCTGTACGCGGTGGTCGTGGACCGCGAGATGCGCCGCCTCCTGGACATGGTGACCAGCTCGCTCACGGCCGGCCACCCCCGCGAACTCTGCGAACAGGCGGCCTTCGCCCTCCTCGACTACATCGAGGAGTACACGGACGGTTTCCGCATCCTGGTCCGCGACTCCCCCATCCCCCAGTCCACGGGCTCCTTCGCGTCCCTCATCTCGGACATCGCGACCCAGGTCGAGGACATCCTGGGCCGCGAGTTCAAGAGCCGGGGCTTCGACGCCAAGCTCGCCCCGCTCTACGCCCAGGCCCTGGTCGGCATGGTCGCCCTCACCGGCCAGTGGTGGCTGGACGTCCGCCGCCCGAAGAAGGCGGAGGTGGCGGCCCATCTGGTGAACCTGGCCTGGCACGGGCTGGACGGGCTGGAGGCGAAGCCGCGGTTGATAGGCCACCGGAAGAGCTGAGCGTGCGGCGGTACGGAACGTCGAAGGGGCCCCTGCTGAAGAGCAGGGGCCCCTTCGGATTCGCCCAGTTCCCAGGGCGTCAGCGTTTTCGGGACATCAGCGCTTGAAGGTGTCCTTCGCCTTCTCCTTGGCCTGCCGAGCGTCCCCCTTGGACTTCTCGGCCTGGCCCTTGGCCTTCATGGTCTCGTTCCCCACGGCCCGGCCCACGGTCTCCTTGGCCTTGCCCTTGGCCTGTTCCTTCTTGGCCTTGGCCTTCTCGTCCTTTGCCACGGTTCATCACTCCCGGTCGGTTCGGAACTCGGAACTCGGCGCCACCGACCGGGTAGCCGCGACGACGACGGGCAAACACCGGTCGCGCATGCATCTGACAGGTCACCCAAAAGCTGAATCAACTTGAAGCAATAGACCACAAGATGCACCTTGTGCAATTATCCAGTCATGATTGAGATCGCGATCAGCGCAGCCCGTTCCCAACTCGGTGACCTCGTCCGCCGTGCGGCGCACGGACGCGAGACCATCGCCCTCACCGACCATGGCCACGTGGCCGCGCTCCTGGTGTCACCACAAGTCATAGAGGATCTCGAAGACGCTCTCGCCGTCGCCGACTACCAGCGCCGCAAGGCCGAAGGAACACTTGGTCCGGGCATCCCCATGGCCGAGGTACGCAAGCAGCTGGGGCTCGAAAACAAGTGACGTACGAGATCATCTTCGAACCACATGCTCTCGACTCCGCAACCCGGTTCTTAAAGGAGGACCCGACCGGCCTCGCCGTGGTACTGGACGCCATCGACAAGCTCGCCGATGCCCCTCACCCAGCGGGATCGATTCCCTACGGATCATCGGACATCCGCCGCCTGCGTGTCGGCGGTTACCGAGTTCTGTACGTCATTGACGACGAAGTGATCCGCATCCTCGTCACCCACCTGGGCCGGACGCCGTAGGAACCGCCTCCAAGAACTCCAGCCGGTTCCCCACCGGATCCTCCGAGTAGAAGCGCCGGTACCCCGGCAGCTCCTTGTCCCAAGTGACCGACGCCCCAAGGGACTTCAGCCGGGCCGCGTACGCGTCGATGCCGGTCACGCGGAGTCCGGGGTGGGCCTTCTTCGCCGGGCGGAAGTCGTCCTCCACGCCCAGGTGGAGCCGCACCGCCCCCGCCCCGAACCAGCACCCGCCCCGCGCCGCCAGCACGGGCGGCTTGGGGATCTCGGCCATCCCCAGGACGTCGACGTAATACCTCCGCAGCGCGTCCTCCGAACCCGGCGGGGCCGCCAACTGCACGTGGTCCACGGCCGTGAGCATCGTTCACGCCTCCTTGCGGGCCACCGCGAACAGGCGGCGGAACGGGAGGACCGTGCCGTAGGCCGTCGTCGGGTAGGCCTCGCGCAGCAGGTCGCGGTACTCCGTCACGAACGCGTCCCGTGCCTCCGGGTCGTCCGCCAGGGCTGTCAGGGCCGGGCGCAGGCCGGTGCCCTTGACCCAGTCGAGGACGGGGTCCTCGCCGGGGAGGATGTGCTGGTACGTCGTCTGCCAGACGTCCGGTGCGCAGCCCAGGCGGGCCAGGTGGTCGAGGTAGACGCCGGGCGCGTGGACCGAGTCCTCGCGGCGCAGGACCTCGCCGAGGCGGCCCTTCCAGCGGGCGCTGCCCGCCAGTTCGCGCATCAGGGCGTGCAGGGGCGCGTCGATGTTGTCCGGCACCTGGAAGGCGAAGGTGCCGCCGGGCGCCAGCGCGGCCACCCAGTCGCCGAACCGGTCCAGGTGCCCCGGCACCCACTGCAGCGCCGCGTTCGACACGATCAGGTCGTACGTCTGGGTCGGCGTCCACTCCGTCGCGTCCGCGAGGGCGAAGTCGAGGTGGCCGCCGCCGGGCGTGGGGCCCGCGTAGGGCTCGGTCTTCGCGAGCATCTCGGGCGAGTTGTCGTACCCGGTGATGTGCGCGGTGGGCCACCGGTCGGCGAGGACCGTGGTCACGTTGCCGGGGCCGCAGCCGAGGTCGGCGATCCGGGGCGCGGCGCCGGGGAGGTCCGTGACACGGGCGAGGAGGTCGGCGAACGGGCGGGCGCGGTGGCCGGCGTGGCGCAGGTACTGAGCGGGGTCCCAAGTCGTCATGCCTCCCACTCTCCCCGCACGCTTATCTCGATGTCAAGAGACTTGTAGTTGAGATAGTCGTAGTCGAGATAGTTGATATCAAGAGACTTCATGTCGACACAACCACTACACTGATCGTCATGGAGGACGAGGTCGATCGGCTTGTCGCAGCGTGGCGCCGGGAGCGCCCGGACCTCGACGTGGAGCCACTTGAGGTGCTCAGCCGGGTGAGCAGGCTGGCCCGGCACCTGGACCGGGCCCGTCGGCTGGCGTTCGCCGAGCACAGCCTGGAACCGTGGGAGTTCGACGTGCTGACGGCGCTCAGGCGCGCGGGCAGCCCCTACCAGCTCTCCCCCGGCCAGCTGCTGACGCAGACCCTGGTCACGTCCGGCACGATGACGAACCGTATCGACCGCCTGGCGAAGAAGGGCCTGGTCGAGCGGCTCCCCGACCCCAGCGACCGCCGGGGCGTACTGGTCCGCCTCACCGTGGAGGGCCAGGACCGCGCGGACCAGGCCCTGGCCGGCCTGCTCGCCCAGGAGCGCGCGATCCTCGCGGAGCTGTCCCGCGCCCAGCGGGGCGAACTGGCAGGCCTGCTACGCCAGTTGACCGCCCCGTTCGACAACATCCCCGGCTAGGTCGGCGGGCCCCACCCCCGCACGCCGGGCAAGAGCCACCGCCGCGAAGGTGGAATGGACGCCCAACCTGCCCAACACGCGCGGAACCCTCCCGCACCCAACAGGCCGAACCGGCAGGCCCGCTAAGCCAGTTGACCGCCCCGTTCGACAACATCCCCGGCTAGGTCGGCGGGCCCCACCCCGGCCCGCCTCGCCAGCGCAACCGCCGCGAGGGTGGAATGGACGCCCAACTTGCCCAGCACGTTCTGCATATGGGTGCGGACGGTGTGCGGGGAGAGGAACAGCCGCTCGGCGACCGCCTTCCGCCCCAGCCCGGCCACCATGCAGCGCAGCACTTCCCGCTCCCTCGGCGTCAGCGACTCCACCAGGCGCTCGCTCTCGGTGCGGTGCTTGCGCGCGGCCGTCAACTCCCGCAGGACGCCGGTCAGTAGAGCCGGCGGCAGATGCGTCTCGTCGCGCAGGACACCTCGGATGACGGTTAAAAGCCTGGACAGCGAGCAGTCCTTGGCGACCCAGCCGGAGGCACCGGCCTGCAGGGCCAGTGCGGCCCGGCGCGGATCGTCCTTCTCGGCCAGCACGACCATCCGTACGCTCGGCTGGGCCGAACGGACCCCGGCGACCAGGGAGATCCCGTCCACCAGCCCGTCCTCGTTCCCCGCCTGTACTGGTACGGCGGGCCGGACGCCCGGCACGTTGCCGCCCAGATCGGCGTCCACGAGCAGGACGTCGAATCTGCGGCCCTCGGCGATCGCGCGCTCCATGCAGCGCAGCGCGGCAGGACCGCTGCCGGCCGCGGACACGTCGACATCGGGCTCGGCCGCCAGTGCCGCGGCGAGCGATTCGGCGAAGATGCGATGGTCGTCGACGACCAGGACTCGGATGCGAACCACGAAACCCCCTTCCCCAGGCTCCTGGTGGAGCAGGGGATACCTCATCGTCGGGAGACGAAGCGATGATTGCGGGTACGACGCCCGGGAACGGCCTGCGCCGCACGGCCGCCGCCGTGCAGACACTGCTACCCCCACATCGGGCGTCGTACCCGACTTGTCTCGCCCCCTGAACAGCACCGGCCCCCACCGGTGCTGTTCACAGCGTACGGCCGGGGCGCAGCAGCGGAAGCTAATTTGCAGAACTGACTTGTCCGGCACGTTTATGGTGAGCCGCATGTTTCGTATTGAGACGGAAGTCGACAAGGAGCGACGCGATCTGCTCCGCGCCCGGCTGCTCGAAACCAACACGGCCGCCTCGCCGGTGCTGCGCGCCCTGCGCGGAACCCCTCGCGAACGTGAAGTTCCGCTCCAGGTGTGGGCGTTGGACGCGACGGGCGACCTGGCGGGCGGGCTGGTCGGGCACAGCTGGGCGGACTGGCTGCACGTGACGTACCTGTGGGTGGACCGCCGCCACCACGGAAGGGGACTCGGCTCCCGGCTGCTCGGCGAGGCGGAGCGCGTCGCCCGCGACGAGCGCGGCTGCGGGGCGGCCCGCCTGGAGACCTGGAACTTCCAGGCGCCGGACTTCTACAAGAAGCAGGGGTACGAGGTGGTGTGCGTGATCCCGGACTACCCACCGGGGCTCACCGAGTACACCCTGACGAAGAAGCTGGACCGAACGAACCTCGGGTAAACACATCCGGGGCGAACGAGACGCTCAGCCCAGTCTCATACTCTCCTCTTACCGTGCCCGCCATGAGCATGCTGCGGAAGCTGAACTCCAAGCTCGCCGAGACGACCGGCTACCAGCTACGCCGGGTGCCCCCGCCGCCCGGGGCGACGACCGCGGGCTCCCTCGGGGCGATTCCCGCGCCGCGCGGTTCCCGTCCCGCGCGCCCCGAACCCGTACCGGAGACGCCGACGGTGGATCCGGCGGTCGACCGGTTGCTGGAGCGACCGGTGTTCATCCTGGCCTCGGTGCGTTCCGGGTCGACGCTGCTGCGCATGATGCTGGGGGCGCACTCCCGGCTGCACGCCGCGCACGAACTCCATCTGACCGGTATCGAGGTCTACTTCAAGTCGGGCACCCCCACGGAACGTTCCCTGCGGACCCTGGGCCTGGGCCACGAACAGTTGGAGGGTCTGCTCTGGGACCGCACCCTGCATCGTGAACTGGTCAAGTCCGGCAAGCAGTTCATCGTGGAGAAGACCCCCGGCAACGCCTTCCAGTGGCAGCGCATCGCCGAGACCTGGCCCGACGCCCGCTTCGTCTTCCTGCGCAGACACCCGGGCGCGGTGGCCCGCTCCTGGCACGAGGCGGTACCGGACCGCACCCGCGAGGAAGCGGCCCGACGCGTCCTGAAATACATGGAGTCCATGCAGGAGGCCCACGCCGAACTCGGCGGACACATCCTCCGCTACGAGGACCTCACCACCGACCCGGCCGCCGAACTCCGCTCTCTCTGCGCCTACTTGGACATCCCCTACGAACCCGGGACGACGGACTACGGCAGCGGCCTGAAGGACGCCGTCCTGGGCGCCGGCTTCGGCGACTGGACCGACAAGATCCGCTCGGGCCAGGTCCAGCCGGACCGCCCGGCACCGGAGTTGGACGAGATCCCGGAAGTGCTGCGGCCGATGTGTCGGGCGTGGGGGTATCTCTAGGCGAAGTGGCCGGTTGTGGCCCCGCGTCGACGTGGGTCCCTTAAAGTCCCTGGCCGTGACATCCACTTCAGCCACCACCGCCGAGAGTCCCGGAAAATCATCGCTGTGGCGTGAGCCGGCGTTCGTGCTGCTCGCGAGCGCGCGAACCGTGTCCGTGCTGGGCAACGGCTTCGCCGCCGTGGCCCTCGCCTTCGCGGTACTCGCCCTGCCCGGAGCCAGTCCGGGCCGGCTGTCGCTCGTGCTGGCCTGCCAGGCGTTGCCGCAGCTGATGTTCATCCTGGTGGGCGGGGTCATCGCGGACCGCATGTCACGCGCCCGCCTGATGGCGCTCGCGGAACTGATGGGTGCCGTGGCCTACACGGGTCTGGCCACGTTGGTGCTGACGGGGCACGCACCGCTGCCCGCGATGTGTGTGCTGGCGGTGGCGGCCGGTACGGCCTCGGCCCTGTTCATGCCGGCGATGGACGGCATCGTGCCGCTGATCGTCTCCACCGAACGCCTCCAACAGGCCAACGGCACGCTGCGGGTGGGCACCAACAGCGCCCGGCTGCTGGGCCTGGCGCTGTCGGGTGTGACGGTGGCCCTGGTGGGCGCGGGCTGGGCACTGGCGTTGAACGCCGCGTCCTTCGTCGTCAGCGCGGCCCTCACGGCCCGCCTCCCGATCGCCGTACGCCCGCCCAGGAAATCCTCCGGCTGGGCCGATCTCCGCGAGGGCTGGCGGGAGTTCGCGTCCCGCCAGTGGCTGTGGGCCGTGGTGGCCCAGTGGTCGATCGTGATCGCGGCGCTCAACGCGAACGTGGGAGTCCTCGGCCCGCTGACCGCCGACCGCTACCTCGGCGGTGCCCGCGCCTGGTCGGTCATCGTCGCCGCGCAGGCCCTGGGCACGATCGCCGGCGCGGGCCTGGCCGCCCGGGTCCGGGTCCGCCGTCCCGTCCTGGTGGCCGTACTCGCCACCTTCCCGTTGGCCGTCCCGATCGCTCTCCTCGCCGTCCGGGCCCCTGTGTGGCTGATCGCCGCCGCGATGTTCACCGCCGGGATCTCCAGTGACGTCTTCGGCGTCCTGTGGGCCACCACGATCCACCGGGAGATCCCCGAGGAATCCCTCTCCAGGGTCAGTTCCTACGACGGGTTCGGCTCCCTGGCCTTCGCCCCGCTGGGGTTGCTCATCGCCGGCCCGCTCGCCGCGACCGTGGGCCTGGGCCACACCCTCGCGGGGTGCGCGGCACTGGTGGTCCTCGCCACGGTCGCGGCGCTGCTGGCCCCGGGGGTGCGGGGGCTGCGCGACACCCCGTGACGGAGGAGGCCGGGGCCGTGGACATCTGGTCGGACTGCTCCGCGTGGAGCCGTCGCATCCTGGCCGCCGCCGACCGGCTCTCCGGCTACCGTCACACCCGGCAGCGGCGATACGAGGGCTGGTGGCTGCATCCGGATTCAGGCGATGCGGTGGTGCGGACGCTGCTCGCGCTGAGCATCCATGTCCTCGTGCCGGACGCCGTGGCCCAGCGGCGGCCATACACACCGGCCGTGATCGGCGGCTACGGCTGGCCACCATAGGGAACGCGGTGACGAAGCGGCCCGACCATGAACTGCTCGCCGGTCTCCCCGCTCTCGGCGAGATCGACCGACTGCAGGTCGCCGTGGTGCGGATCCTGACCTACGACAACGCCTCCGCGCTGACCGCGGCGCGTCTTCGCACACTGGTCCACAGCGCGCTGCACCGACTGGCCGAAAGCGTCTCCGCCGACGACCCGTCCGCGACGACGTCCCCGGGTGAGCGGGACGCCCCGGAATCCCGGGGCGTCTTCGCCGTGCCCCGTCAGCTCAGTCGCCGTGCCCCCGCCGAAGGCACCGCCAAGAACACGCGCGGCGTCGTGTAACCCGCCGTCGCGAACGCCTCCTCGACCGCCTTCGTGACCGTGTCCGCCTCCGCGGCCTCCACCAGTACGACCGCCGAGCCGCCGAAGCCGCCGCCCGTCATGCGGGCACCCAGCGCGCCGGCGGTGACCGCCGTGTCGACCACGAGGTCCAACTCCGGGCAGGAGATGCGGAGATCGTCGCGGAGGGAGGCGTGGCCCTCGGTCAGGATCGGGCCGATCGCCCGGACGTCTCCCGCGTCCAGCAGGGTGATGACCTGGTCGACACGGTGGTCGTCGGAGACGACGTGGCGGACGTAGCGCTGGATCCGCTCGTCCGACAGGCGGGACAGGGACGATGACAGGTCCTCGTACGCCACGTCCCGCAGGAACGGCACGCCCAGCTGACGCGCGCCCTCCTCGCAGCCCTCGCGGCGTTCCGCGTACGCGCCGTCGCCCAGCGCGTGCTTCACACGGCTGTCCACGACAAGCAACGACAGGCCCTCGGACGCGAGGTCGAAGGGGATCTGGCGGATCGACAGGTCGCGGCAGTCGAGGTGGAGCGCGTGGCCCTCCTCGCAGCAGGCCGAGGCCGTCTGGTCCATGATGCCGCAGGGGACGCCCACGAAGTCGTTCTCCGCGCGCTGGGAGAAGCGAGCCAACTCCGGTGCGGACAGCCCGAGTTCGAAGAGGTCGTTCAGGGCCAGGGCCGTGACCACCTCAAGGGCCGCCGACGACGACAGGCCCGCGCCCGTCGGGACCGTCGAGGAGAGGTGGATGTCCGCGCCTGTCACCTCGTGGCCCGCCTCGCGCAGCACCCACACGACGCCCGCGGGGTACGCGGCCCAGCTGGTGTTCGTGCGCGGGGCCAGCTCGTCCACGTGCAGTTCCACCACCGGGCCCTCGATGTCCGCCGAGTGGAGGCGCAGGACGCCGTCGCCGCGGCGGGACACCGCCGCCACCGCCGTGTGCGGCAGGGCGAGCGGCATCACGAAGCCCTCGTTGAAGTCGGTGTACTCGCCGATCAGGTTGACCCGGCCCGGCGCGGCCCAGACGCCCTCGGGAGCCGTCCCGTACAGCTCCTCGAAGCCCTCACGTACACCCACGTGCGATCCCCTAGCCCTTCGATCAGTTCGATACGTTCTGCGCGAACGCCCACGCGTCCGCGACGATGCCCGCGAGATCCGCGCGGGACGGGTTCCAGCCGAGGCGCTCCTTGGCCCTGGCCGCCGAGGCCACCAGGGTCGCCGGGTCGCCGCCGCGGCGCGGGGCCACGACCTCGGGGATCGCGTGCCCGGTGACCTGACGCACCGTCTCGATCACCTGGCGGACGGAGAAGCCCTCTCCGTTGCCGAGGTTGCAGATCAGGTGCTCGCCCCCAACCGCCGCCTTCAGCGCCAGCAAGTGTGCGTCGGCCAGGTCCGCGACGTGGATGTAGTCACGGACGCAGGTGCCGTCCGGCGTCGGGTAGTCGTCGCCGTAGACCGAGATCGCGTCGCGCTTGCCCTGGGCGACCTGGAGCACGAGCGGGATGAGGTGCGACTCGGGCTGGTGCCGCTCGCCGCAACTGCCGTACGCGCCCGCGACGTTGAAGTAGCGGAGGGAGACCGCGCCGAGGCCGTGGGCCGCCGCCTCGCTGGTGATCATGAAGTCGACCGACAGCTTGGACGCGCCGTAGGGGTTCGTCGGGGAGGTGCGGGCGGTCTCGACGATCGGGACCTCGTCCGGCTCGCCGTACGTGGCCGCCGTGGAGGAGAAGACGAGCTTGCGGACGCCGGCCTCGCGCATCGCGGCGAGGAGGGCCATCGAGCCGCCGACGTTGTTCTCCCAGTACTTCTCCGGCTTGACGACGGACTCGCCGACCTGGGAGAACGCGGCGAAGTGGAGGACCGCCTCGTAGGAGGAGTCCAGCCACTTGGCGGCGTCGCGGATGTCGCCCTCGATGAACGACGCACCCGCAGGCACCCCTTCACGGAAACCCGTCGAGAGGTTGTCCAGGACGGTGACCTCGTGGCCCGCCTCCAGCAGGTGCTGGGCGACCACGCTGCCGACGTAACCCGCTCCGCCCGTGACCAGGTACTTACCGCTCATCAACTCGCTACCTCTCGCAGTCGCTCGGCCGCGCGCTCCGGCGGCACGTCGTTGATGAACACGCTCATGCCGGACTCGGAACCCGCGAGGAACTTCAGCTTGCCGGAAGTGCGGCGAATGGTGAAAAGCTCGAGGTGGAGCGCGAAGTCGTCCCTGCTCACACCCTCGAAGTCCTCCAGCGTGCCGAACGGCGCCTGGTGCCAGGCGGAGATGTACGGCGTCGGAGGCTCACCCTCACCGAAGATCCGGTCGAAGCGCCTCAAGAGTTCCAGATAGACCTTGGGGAACTCTGTGCGGGCCGCCTCGTCCAGACCGAGCAGATCGGGCACCCGGCGCTTGGGATACAGGTGGACCTCGTAGGGCCAGTGCGCCGCGTACGGCACGAAGGCCGCCCAGTGTTCACCCTCAAGGACGACCCGCTCACCGGCGAGTTCGCGCTCCAGGACGGAGTCGAAGAGGTTCTCCCCGCCGGTCGCCTCCTTATGAGTTGCCAGTGAGCGCAACATCAGGGCGGTGCGCGGGGTGGTGAAGGGGTAGGCGTAGATCTGGCCGTGGGGATGACCGAGCGTCACACCGATCTCTTCGCCGCGGTTCTCGAAACAGAAAACCTGCTCGACGGAGGGAAGATGCGACAGCTCCGACGTCCGGTCGGTCCACGCGTCGAGGACGAGGGCCGCCTGCTCCTCGGTCAGCGAGGCGAAGGACGCGTCGTGGTCGGAGGTGAAGCAGACCACCTCGCAGCGACCGGAGTCCCCGGCCAGCGAGGGGAAACGGTTCTCGAACACGGCGACGTCGTACGACGAGTCCGGGATCTCGCTGAGCCGGTCGCCCGTCGTCGGGCAGAGCGGGCACTGGTCGGCCGGCGGGTGGTAGGTGCGGCCCTGCCGGTGCGAGGCGATCGCCACCGAGTCGCCGAGCAGCACGTCCCGCCGTACCTCCGAAGTGGTGACCGTGCGCTCCAGCGGGCGTCGGTCCACCGCGTCGCGCACGGTGTCGTCCCGCAGGTCGTAGTAGATGAGCTCACGACCGTCGGCCAACCGGGTCGAGGTCTTCTTCACGCCGGGCTCTCCATCCGTACGTACATCCACGCTTCACAAGAAGCAAACACATAACCCAACACAGAACCGAACACATCAAACCACAAATCCCCCCAGCCGTCACCATCAAAGTCAAACAAAAAACACCAAACTAAGAACACTAATCAAGGAACACTGAACAAGGTGAGCGCTTGATGCAGACCCCCACCTCTCTCGCCGCCGGGCTCCGGCTCCCCACCAACGGGCTGGACTACGCGATCCTGGCGATCTACTTCGTGGTCGTCCTCGGTATCGGCCTGGCCGCCCGCAGATCGGTGAAGACGAGCCTCGACTTCTTCCTCTCCGGGCGCTCCCTGCCCGCCTGGATCACCGGACTCGCCTTCATCTCGGCCAACCTGGCCGCCACCGAGATCCTCGGCATGGCCGCCAACAGCGCCCAGTACGGCGCCTACACCGTCCACTGGTACTGGATCGGCGCCATCCCCGCCATGGTCTTCCTCGGCCTGGTGATGATGCCCTTCTACTACGGCTCGAAAGTGCGCTCGGTCCCCGAGTTCCTGCTGCTGCGCTTCGACAAGGCCGCACACCTGCTGAGTTCGATCCTGTTCGCCTTCGCCGCGATCCTGATCGCGGGCGTGAACCTGTACGCCCTCGCGATCGTCGTCGAGGCGCTGCTGGGCTGGCCGCAGTGGGTGGCGATCATCGTCGCCGGTGCCTTCGTGCTCGCGTACATCACCCTCGGCGGTCTGTCGTCGGCGATCTACAACGAGGTGCTCCAGTTCTTCGTGATCCTGGCGGCCCTCATCCCGATCTCCTACCTCGGCCTGAAGAAGGTCGGCGGCTGGGACGGGCTGACCCACAAGCTCGACGCGGCCCACGGCCACAACTTCACCACCGCGTGGGGCGGCACCGGCATCGGCAGTGTCAACCCGCTCGGTGCGAACTGGCTGACCATCGTGCTGGGGCTTGGCTTCGTGCTGTCCTTCGGCTACTGGACGACCAACTTCGCCGAGGTGCAGCGCGCCCTGTCCGCGAAGAACCTGTCCGCGGCCCAGCGCACCCCGCTGATCGCCGCGTATCCGAAGGTCTTCATCGTGTTCCTGGTGATGATCCCGGGCCTGGTCGCCGCGGCGCTCGTCCCGAAGATCGGCACCAGCGGCTCGGACCTGCAGTACAACGACGCGATCCCGTACCTGATGCAGGAGTTGCTGCCCAACGGCGTCCTGGGCATCGCGGTGACCGGTCTGCTGGCGGCCTTCATGGCCGGTATGGCGGCCAACGTGTCGTCCTTCAACACGGTGTTCACCAACGACATCTGGGGCAAGTACGTCGTCACCGACCGCGAGGACGAGTACTACGTGCGCTTCGGCCGCCTCATCACGGTGATCGGCGTAGCGGCCTCGGTAGGCACGGCCTTCCTCGCCTCGTCGTTCTCGAACATCATGAGCTACCTCCAGACGCTGTTCTCCTTCTTCAACGTGCCGATGTTCGTCGTCTTCATCGTCGGCATGTTCTGGAAGAAGGCCACCCCGAAGTCCGGCTTCTGGGGACTCCTCGCGGGCACGGTCACCGCGATGGTGAACTACTTCTGGATCTACAAGCAGGGGATCATCTCCATCCCCTCCGACCAGGGCGCCAACTTCGTCTCCGCCATCGCCGGCTTCGTCGCCGGTGCGGTGGTCATGTTCGTCGTGTCCCTGTTCACCCAGCCCAAGTCGGCCGAACAGCTCCAGGGCCTCGTCTACGGCACGACCAGCCCCGGCATGACCGAGGCGCCGGCCGCGGGCGACGACGCGTGGTATCGCCGGCCCGCGCTCCTCGGCTGGGGCGCGGTGATCCTGGCCGCCGTCTGCTACATCCCGTTCTCGTTCTAGTCGCGGGAGGATTGAGAGACCATGTCTGAGAACTCCGGACACTCGGGGCACGACGTCCAGCGCGAGGTCAGCGAGCTGGAGGGCAAGTCCACGACGGCGTCCCGCCTGTTCGATCTGCGGCTGATCATCGGGGGGTTGTTCGTCGTCTACGGCGTCATCGTCACGATCGCGGGGATCAGTCCGTCGCAGGCCACGCTCGACAAGGCCGAGGGCGTCAACATCAATCTGTGGACCGGGATTGCGATGTTGCTGCTGGGCATCTTCTTCCTGGGCTGGCTGAAGTTGCGGCCGGTACCTCCGGTGGAGGTGGTGACGGAGGAGGAGGAAGACGGGGCTTAGGTCGTCTGCCGGGTGCGGGTGGACTGTGGCTGGTCGCGCAGTTCCCCGCGCCCCTTGGGTGTCGGTGCCGGCCGTGTTGTGCAGTGCGCCCACGCGGCGGAGCCGCACATCGGTACAGCCCCGCGCCCCTTGGGTGTCGGTGCCGGCCGTGTTGTGTGGCGGGCCCGCGCTGTCCAACAGACCCCTGCCAGCTGGTCGCGCCCACGCGGCAGAGCCGCACATCGGCACAGCCCCGCGCCTCTTAGGTGTCGGTGCCGAACGTGTTGTGCAGTGGGCCCGCGCGGCGGAGCCGCACATCGGTACGGTCTCGGGCCTCTCAGGTGTCGGTGCTGGTCGTGTTGTACAGCGGGGCCGCCCTGTCCAACAGTCCTGTACGGGCCGCCAGTGCCGCCGCCTCCAGCCTCGAACCCACTCCCAGTTTCATCAGGACGCGTTGGACGTGAGTGCGGGCCGTGGACGGAGCGATGCCCATGCCCGCCGCTATCAGGCGGGTGTCCTCGCCGTCTGCTACCCGGACCAGGACCTCGACCTCCCTCGGGGTGAGCATCTGCAGCAACCGCTGGCCCTCGTCATCGGGTTGGGCTGCCGGGTTCAGGAGCTCGCTGAAGGCACCCTGCAGCAACTGTGGTGCTACCGCCGCCTCGCCCGCCCTTGCCTTCATGATCGCCCGCTCCACGCCCTCGATGCGCTCGTCGTGCCGGACGTAGCCGGACGCGCCCGCCGCGAAGGCCGCCGCGATGCCTCGGGGGCTCGGGACCGGGCCCAGGACCAGGACCGCGACCTGTGGACGCTCGCGCTTGATCTTCACCACCGGGTCGAAGATGCCCGGTTCGGCCGGTGTGGCCGTGCCGATCAGGCACACCTCGGGGGCGCGCGTGATCACCAGCTCCGCCGCGCCTGCCGCAGGCGCCGCCGCCGCCAGCACCCGGTGTCCCCGCAGCTTCAGCGCCGAGGCCAATGCCTCGGCGAGCAATCGGTGGTCGTCGACCACCATCAGCCGCACTCCCATCGAGCAACCCCCCAGTCCCCCCAATGGATGCCCACTATGGATGCCCACCGGTCCCCAAGAACAGAGGGCCCCCAGCACCCCCGCGCTTCATGCCCCCGGAAGCTACACGCTTGTTCGACGTTGCGCTGCCCCTACAGGAGAGAAGTGCCCCGGATCGACTGACTTTTTCGCATTCCTCGTATTCGGGGGTGATGAGCGGTACGCGCACGGCCCCGCCCCTGAGCAGGGACGGGGCCGGGTCCTTGGAGCGGTTGGATCAGCCGGTGGTGCCGAACGCGATCGCCAGGTCCTTGTCGTCGGTGGAGGACGACGAGGGCTTGTCCGCGTAGACCGCCGACATGTAGAGGTGGCCCTCCGCGTAGAGGATCTCCGCGTAGTCCGGCAGGAAGCTGGTCTCCTTCCCCCGTACCGTCTCCGTGCTCGGGTTCTCCAGCAGCTTCGTCTCCTTGAAGGAGGTGCCGTCGATGCTGACGATCTGGCCGCCCTTGTCGTAGGGCGGGGACTTGTAGGCGAGGAGGTTGCTGCCGTCCATGCGCAGCGGGGTGACGGTGTAGCCGTCGCCCGCGTCGGCGCGCTGGCCGGTCTGCTTGCCGGTGCCGAGGTCGAAGGCGACGATCTCGTTGGTCCGGCTGTAGGAGTCGCCGGACCCGTCGTGCTCCTCGGTCGGCACGTACAACCGGTCGTTCCCCACGGCCAGTTCGGTGCAGTACTCGACGCGCGTGATGCCGTCGCAGCGGGCCGCGTACTGCTTGCCCGGCGCCGAGATGTGCGAGCGCAGCGCGCCCGTCTTGTTGTCGATGGAGAAGAAGTCCGAGATGCCGCTGCCGTCGCCCGCGCTGTCGCCGACGTCGGCCGCGACGACCAGCGGGTCGGTCGACACGATGCTCGCGTACTCGATGCCCTGGGCCATCTTGTAGTCCGAGAGCACCTTCCCGGAGACCGGGTCGATGGTCTGGATGTGCAGCACGGGCGAGTCGTACGTACCGCACCTGCGCACCGCGACCAGCTTGGCGCCGCCGCCGTAGCCTGCGTCGTAGCAGTCGGCGACCTTCGGGCTCCACAGGACCTTGCCGGTGGAGATGTCGAAGGCGGCGCCGCCGTCGGTGCTGCCCACGGCGACCGTGTTCGCGCTGACGGTGACGTTCTCGAAACTGATCGGCTGGTCACCGGAGTTGGCGGTCTTCGTCCACAGTTTGGTGCCCGCGTTCAGGTCGAGCGCCGCGATCTGGCTGCACCCGTGCGAGGGCTTGTCCTTGGTCGGCATGGCGGGCTCGTAGAGGATGGCTGTTCTGCCGTCCGTGGTCGCGTGCTTCGTCGCCTGGCAGACCGGGCCGGGGAGCTTGATCGTCCACTGCTTGGCGCCCGTGTCGCGGTTGTAGCCGACGACCTCGGCGCTGCCGCTCTTGGCGTACACCTTGTCGGTGAGCCAGGAACCGGAGGTCACCATGGTGTCGCTGACCTTGGGCATCGGGACCTGGAAGAGAACCTTGGACGCGGGGTCGGCGGGCGCCTTCTCCTTGCCTCCGGAAGTGGTGCCGCCCTTGTCGTCGGTGCCGCCCGTGGTGCCGCTGGAGCTCGCGGTGTTCTTCTTGTCGTCGTCCTTCTTGCCGGACGAGGACGAGGACGAGTACCAGATTCCGCCGCCGACGATCAGCGCGATCGCCACCACGGCGGCGGTGATGATCACCGCCGGTGCCCCGAACTTCCGTCCGCCGCCGCCCGGTTGGCCCGGCTGCGGGTGCAGCGGCATGGTCGGCTGCCCCGGGTAGCCGTAACCCGGCTGCTGGCCATAGGGGTTGGGCTGCTGACCGTACGGCTGCTGCGGTTGCTGCTGCGGCTGGGCGTACGGGTTCGGCTGCTGGCCCGGGTAGCCGTAGCCGGGCGGGGTCTGCGGGGGTCCCTGGGGCGGCTGAGGGGCTTGGGGCTGCTGGGGTGCCTGGGGATAGCCGTAGACCGGCTGCTGGGGCCCGGGCACCTGCGGGTAGCCGTAGCCCGGCGGGGGCTGGGGCGGCTGGCTCGGGGTCTGGGGCGGCTGCTGCGGGGGCTGGTCCTGGGGTGGGCCGAAGCCGCCCTGCTGCGGGGGCTGGTTCGGGGGTGGCGGTGGGGGCTGGGTCATGACGAGTACCTCGGGGAGGACGGCGGGGCGGGGAGAAGTCGGGGTCTCACTTGCCGTACGCGAGCATCAACTTCTCCTTCGTGTCGTCATTGCCGTTCAGCCGGGTCGACGAGATGTAGAAGCGCCCGTCGACGTAGTCGATGTCCCGCGAGAAGAAGCTCGACTCGATCTTCGCGGTGGCCGCCGGCATCCGCAGCAGCGTCGTCGTGGCGTGCGAGGAGCCGGCCGTGGGGACGGACACGACCTGGCCGCCCGCGTCGTAGGAGGCCCCGACGTACGCGAGGAGCTTGCCGCCCTGGACCTTGATCGGGACCATCGACACGGATGCGGGCGACTTGACGCGCCACTTCTCCTTGCCGGTGGCCAGGTCGATCGCCACGATCTGGTTGGCGCCGGTCGTCGCGTCCGTCGGCAGGTACAGGGTGGTCGCGTCGACCGCGACGCCCTGGCAGCCCTGGAGGTCCCGGTCGAGGAACGACGAACCGCACGACGGCGCGAAGGCGGCCTTGGAGTCGACCTGCGAACGGACCGAACCGTCGCTCTTCAGCGTCGAGATGTTCCAGTGCTTGTCGTCCGAGTCGGTCATGTAGAGGACGACCGGGTCCACGGAGTAAGTACGCGCCACCGTCCAGCCCTTGGGGATCGACTTGGTCCACCTGGCCTTGCCGGTCGCCGGGTCCAGCTCCTGCACCTCGTCGTGCTCGGTCGAGGAGCCCGCCCCGCAGGACGCGACGGAGATCAGCTTCGCGCCGCCCGCGAACGCGGTCGGGAAGCAGGCCGCGCCGTACTTCTTCTTCTCGTAGAGCTTCTTGCCGGTGTCGAGGTCGTACGCGATCCCGGACTCCCCGCGGCCCACCATCAGCGTCTTGCCGGTGACGGACAGCCCGATGCTGATCGCGCTGTCGAAGAGGTCGCCGTCCGGGACGATTCCGCTCCAGCCCTTCGCCCCGGTGTCCAGGTCGAGCTGCTGGAGGTGGTTGCACTTGGCGTTGTCGCTGACACCGCTCTCGTACGCCACGACGATCTTGCCGTTCGCCGACTTCGCCGGGGTGACCGCGCAGATCTTCTGCGGGAAGGTGATCGTGGGCCAGGTCGGGTTGCCGTTGCCGACGTTGTAGGCGACGAGTTCCTTGTACGCCGCCTTCACCGCCGTCTTCCCGGTGATCCACATGCCGGGGGCGTCGGCGCCGGAACCGGGCGCGTCCGGCGCCTCCTTGTACCAGAGCACCTTCGCCTCGCCGGACTTGCGGCCCGCGTTGAGGTCCTCGGGGTCCTTGCCGCCGTCGCCGCTGCCGTCGCCGGGGTTGGCGGGGTCGTCGACGGCGCTGCTGCCGGAGGGCGTGGGGCTGTCACTCTTCTCGGCCACCGGCTTCTTGCCGTCGCCGCCGCTCGTGACCGCCCACACCGTGCCGCCCACGACCAACAGCCCTGCCACCGCTGCCGCGATCACCAGCGCGGGCCGCCCCTTGAAGGGGTTGCGGGAGCCGCCGCCGGGGGGCGGCGGGGTGAACTGCGGCGAGGGCGGCGGGTATCCGTACCCGCCGTAGGGCGGCTGCTGACCGTAGGGGCCGGGCTGCTGGGGCCGGCCGTAGGGACCCGGCTGCGGCGGCTGGCCGTAGGGGCCGGTGGGCTGCTGGCCGTAGGGACCGGGCTGTTGCTGCTGCGGATAGCCGTAGCCCGGCTGCGGCGGAACCGGCGCCCCGAAGCCGCCCGGCGGTGACGGTGGCTGTGGCGGTTGGTTCGGCGGCGCTCCGTAACCACCGGACGGCGGCTGTTCGGGCGGCTGAGTCATCAGCGGCTCCCCCTCGTTCACTGATTTTTAGCCACGCCCTGAGGTTCGCGAAGGACCCAGAGTCGTATTCAGACAGTGCTCAGACAGTTCTCAGACGGCTCTTTCTATCACCCGGCTGTCCATGAAGAACGGGCCGGTTCACCCCTGTTCCCAAGGGAGGACCGGCCCGTGACGCCCCCGTTATGCGCCTTCACTCACCCTTCACGCGTCCTCGGCGAGTTCCAGCCACCGCATCTCCAGCTCGTCCCGCTCGCCGCTCAAGTCCCGCAGTTTCGCGTCCAGTTCGGCCACCTTCGCGAAGTCCGTGGCGTTCTCGGCGATCTGTGTGTGCAGCTTGGCCTCCTTCTCGGAGACCTTGTCCAACTGCCGCTCGATCTTCTGGAGTTCCTTCTTCGCGGCCCGCTGGTCGGCGGCGCTGACCGCCGGTGCGGCCTTCTCCACGACGGGGACGGCGGCCGCGGCCACTTCCTCCATACGGTGGCGCCGCTCCAGGTACTCGTCGATACCGCGCGGCAGCATCCGCAGGGTCGCGTCGCCGAGGAGGGCGAACACCTTGTCGGTGGTGCGCTCGACGAAGAACCGGTCGTGGGAGATCACGATCATCGACCCGGGCCAGCCGTCGAGGACGTCCTCCAGCTGGGTCAGGGTCTCGATGTCGAGGTCGTTCGTGGGCTCGTCGAGGAAGAGGACGTTGGGCTCGTCCATCAGCAGCCGCAACAGCTGGAGCCGCCGCCGCTCACCACCGGACAGATCCCCGACCGGCGTCCACTGCTTCTCCTTGTTGAAGCCGAACGTCTCGCACAGCTGCCCGGCGGTCATCTCCCGCCCCTTGCCGAGATCGACGCGCTCCCTCACCTGCTGCACGGCCTCCAACACCCGCAGCGTGGGCTTGAGTTCGGCCACCTCCTGCGAGAGGTAGGCGAGCTTCACCGTCTTTCCCACGACGACCTTGCCGGCCGCGGGCTGGGTCTCGCCGTCACTGCGGGCGGCCTCCGTCATGGCCCGCAGCAGGGAGGTCTTTCCGGCGCCGTTGACGCCGACCAGGCCGATGCGGTCGCCGGGGCCGAGGTGCCAGGTGATGTGCTTCAGGAGGACCTTCGGGCCGGCCTGGACGGTCACGTCCTCCAGGTCGAACACGGTCCGGCCCAGGCGCGAGGAGGCGAACTTCATCAGCTCGCTGGAGTCGCGCGGCGGCGGCACGTCCGCGATCAGTTCGTTGGCGGCCTCGACGCGGAAGCGCGGCTTGGACGTACGGGCGGGGGCGCCGCGGCGCAGCCAGGCCAGCTCCTTGCGGACCAGGTTCTGCCGCTTGGTCTCCTCGGTGGCGGCGATGCGCTCGCGCTCGGCGCGGGCGAAGACGTAGTCGGTGTAGCCGCCCTCGTACTCGAAGACGTCGCCCTTCTGCACGTCCCACATCCGGGTGCAGACCTGGTCCAGGAACCACCGGTCGTGGGTCACGCAGACGAGCGCGGAACGCCGCTCGCGCAGATGCCGGGCGAGCCAGGCGATGCCCTCGACGTCGAGGTGGTTCGTCGGCTCGTCCAGGACGACCAGGTCCTGGTCCTCGATGAGCAGCTTGGCGAGCGCGATACGGCGGCGCTCGCCACCGGAGAGCGGCGCGATGACGGTGTCCAGGCCCTGCGGGAAGCCGGGCATGTCGAGCCCGCCGAAGAGTCCGGTCAGTACGTCGCGGATCTTGGCGTTGCCCGCCCACTCGTGGTCGGCCATGTCCCGGATGACCTCGTGGCGGACGGTCGCCTCCGGGTCGAGGGAGTCGTGCTGGGTGAGGACGCCGAGGCGGAGTCCGCCGGAGTGGGTGACACGTCCGGTGTCGGACTCCTCCAGCTTGGCGAGCATCCGGATCAGCGTGGTCTTGCCGTCACCGTTGCGGCCCACGACCCCGATCCGGTCCCCTTCGGAGACACCGAGCGAGACGCCGTCGAGCAGGGCACGGGTGCCGTACACCTTGCTGACGTTCTCGACATTGACCAGGTTGACGGGCATTTCTCTCCTGACAGGGGGGACGGTCAGCCTCCCAGGGTAGGCGCTGTGCTGCCCTTGCCGCGAAGTGCCGTCTTTTGGCTGCGGCTCCGTCGTGGCTGGTCGCGCCCACGCGGCGGGGCCGCACATCGACACAGCCCCGCGCCCCTGAAAGCGTCCCGTCCCCCCGTTGTCAGGTCAGCGAGTTGCCGCTGCCGTCCTGACCTCGGCCAGCAAGTCGTACATCGTCTGCCCCGGGCAGTCCGTCTGGAGCCAGTCCCTGTGGCCGCTGACCGTCTCGTTGTCCTTCTTCACGCCGTTCACCGGGTTGGTGTACGTGATCTTCGCCTGGGGGTCGAGGCCCTTGAAGCGGGCGATGACCTTGATCAGGCGGATCAACGAGGCCTTCGCCGCGTCCGTGGGTGCCTGGGCCACGAGGTTGCCGATGAGGGCGATGCCGAGGTTGCCGGAGTTGAAGCCCGCCGTGTGGAAGGCGGTGACGAGGTTGCCGTCCTTGTCGAAGGCCGGGATCGGGTCGTCGCCGGAGTAGCGGCCCTCGTAGACGATGCCCGCCTCGTCGATGAGGAAGTGGTAGCCGATGTCGCCCCAGTCGAGGGTGATCGCGTGGTACTCGTAGATCCCGCGGACGGTCGCGGCCGGGTCCGGGTCGGCGTTCGGGGTGTCCGTGTGGTGGACCGTGACCGACTGCAACGGGTAGTACACCTCGGGCGAGTTGACCTTGCCGTCCTTGTACCGCTTCGACTCGTCGGCGCCCCAGGCCGGGCGCGAGAGGTAGCGGACGCCGCGGACGCGGGTCGCCTCGGACGGCACGTGGAAGGTGCGGTCGGGGCCCCGGGTGCAGTCGATCGCGACCGAGCGCACGTCGCTCGCCCCGGCCGGTGCCTTCACCTCGTAGCGGGTGGCCTCGTCGGCCGCGACCAGGGCCGTACCGCCGCCGTCCACGGTCGCGCAACCGCTGCCCGTCTGCTGCCAGTCGCCGTCCGCGAGGCGGATGCCGGCGCCGTCCTGGTCGCCGGTCCAGCGCAGGCCGACGTAGGACGCGGCGAAGGTCGTGGTGGCCGGTGCGGTGCCGGTGGCGGTGGCGGAGCGGGTGGCCGGGAAGGACTCGGGCTTGGTGCCGGTGGGGGCGGCATCGGTGCTCGTGGAGCCGGAGTCGGAGCCGGAGTCGGTGGCCGCGAACACCACCGGGGTCAGGGCGGCCCCGGCTGCTACGGCTCCGGCGGCCCCTATCGCGCCGCGACGCGAGAGGGACCGCTTCCTGCGGTGGGACGGTGTGGGGGACGGCGGTGTGGGGGTTTCGGACACGGAAGTGACCCTTCCAGCAGTGCACTTGACACTTGACGGCGCACGCCCATCAGGCGCTTGAAGTATCAAGCGACCCTATCCGTCCCACCCGCCCCACTTGTACCGCGATTGCGGTACATCTGTGTGGAGATGGCGCGAAGAGAAGGAGATGGTGCGAAGAGTGCCTCAGGCACCGGCCCCGCGCAGCCGCTGCCGCGCGATCAGGGCCGACGCCGGCGCCAACCCCCGCCCGCCCGCGGCCTGTTGCTCCCCCACCGGCATGTCGTCGCGCATCAGGCCCTCGGGGATGAGCACCGCGGCCGTGACCCCGCCGCTCGACGAGTGCCGTACCTCCACGCGCAGTCCCTGCCGTTCGCGCAGCCGGTTGACCACGAAGAGGCCGATCTGCTTGGCGTCGAGGAGGTCGACCTTCTCGGACTGGATCTTGCGGTTGGCGTCGGCCATCGCGTCGTCCTTCATGCCGAAGCCGCTGTCCTCGATCTCGATGAGGACGCCCTCCCGCATCCGGGCCGCGCGCAGCTGCACCTGGGTGCTGGGCGGCGAGAAGGCCGCCGCGTTCTCGACGAGTTCGGCGAGCAGATGGATCACGTCGGCGACGGAACCGCCGGTCAGCGACACCTTCGGTACGGCCCAGATCTGTACCCGGGCCGAGTTCTCGATCTCGCCGACGGCCGCGCGCAGGATGTCGGACAGCGGGATCGGGTCCCGCCAGCCGCGGCCGGGCGCGATCCCGGACAGGATCAGCAGGCTCTCGGAGTGCCGGCGCATGCGCGTGGCCAGGTAGTCCACGCGGTACAGCTCGTGCAGTTCGGCCGGGTCCCGCTGTCTGCGCACCATCGCGTCGAGGAGGTCCAGCTGGCGGTGGAGCAGCACCTGGCTGCGGCGGGCCAGGCTGACGTACACCCCGGAGATCCCGCTGAGGAGTTCGGCGCGCTCGGAGGCGGCCTTGAGGGCGGCGCGCTGGACGGCGGTGAGGGCGGTGCCGACCTGGGCCAGTTCGTCTCCGGCGAGGCGGCGCATGGGGGCCTCGGCGTCGATGTCGACACCCTGGCCCGCGTGCAGCCTGCGCATGGCCTGCGGGAGGCGGCGCCCCGCCACTTCGAGGGCGGAGTTGCGCAGGTCGAGGAGTTCGACGATGAGGCCGCGGCCGACGAGCACGGAGACGAGCAGCGACAGCAGCACGCCGACCAGGCCGAGCACGACGGCGACCCCGGAGGCGCCGAGCGTGTCCCAGCCGAACGGGTCGGCGGCGGCCGTGGCTCCCGTACCGGCCTCGGTCTCGGCCGTGTCGAGCCCCTTGAGGACTCCGCTCACGGTGGAGTCCCAGCCCTTGAGGAAACCGGCGGACGCGGCCGAGGTGCCGGGGCCCGCGCTGCGCACCCGGTTCTCGACCGCCTGGAGCTGGGAGTACCCGCTGCCGTCGAGGACCTTGCGGTACGCCGTCCGGTGTTCGGCGTTGAGGTCGGCGACCGCGGGTGCGAGCAGCTCGCGCCGCGTGGCCACGGCACCGACGAACAGCGCGTACTGCTCCTTCGTCAGCTCGCCCCCGGTGCGGGCGGCGCCGAGGAGCGCCTGTTCCTGGGCGACGGCCTCGCGGGCCCGGGACAGTTCGAGCACCACGCGTGCCTCGGAGGCGTCGGCGGCGGTCTTGTCGCCGGTGAGGGCGCCGGTGACGGAGAAGCCGTGCTCGACGATCGCCGAGTAGTCGCCGTACGTGGTCGTCGACTTGGCGCCCTTGGCGGTGGCGTCCGCGCGGAGTGCCGCCAGGCCGTCGGCGTCGGCCTCCAGCTTGTCGATACGGCCGGGCAGCGTGGAGTCGATGAGCGCCGCGTCCGAGCTGGAGTCGTTGACGCCGTCGCGCAGGACGGAGGCGGCCCTGTCGGTGACCCCGGTGGCGCGCTTGAAGGCGCCCGGGGCGTCCGCGTGGCGCAGGACGGCGGTCCGCTCGCCCTGCACGGCGGTGACGAACTCGGCGACGGGGGTGAGGAGTTCGGAGTTGACGTCCTTGGCGGTCTCGGTGCCGGCGATGCTCGACGCGGTGGTGACCGCGGCGAAGCCCCACAGGGCCATCAGGGACACGACGGGCAGCATCAGCAGGGCGACGATCTTCGCGCGGACCGATCTGGGGCGCAGTCGGGCCGACGCACGGAGGACACGCATGGGAGACCTCGTTCAGGGGAAGTGCGGGGTGGTTCGTACGGCGGCCGCGGCCCGGGGAGTCGGGGCCGTGCCGTGCGGGGAGAGCCGAAGCCGGCTCAGACCATGGCGAGTTCGATCTCGCGCAGCGCATCGGGGTTGGTGGCCCCGGGAGTTGGGGCGGGCGCCGATCGGACTGTCGAAGCCCGACTCGGACCCGGGTGGGTTCGACCTCGCGGAACAACTCGGCGCCCATGAACCCGGGAAGGCGGGCCCGCGCCGACGGGAGGGCCGAAGCCCGGTTCGGACCGGGACGACGGGTCCGACCCACTCGGCGCCCACGTCCCGGGAGTTGGGGTCCGTCGCCGTGTGGAGATACGAACCCGGCTCGGACCGCGGCGGGTTCGGCTCCGTTCGGCAACCGGCGTCGACGCCCCCGGGAAGAGGGGCCGTTGCCGGTTCGGGCTCGCGCGGCGACCCGCGTCGACAGCTCGGGGCATGGGAGTCGGGGCGGTCGAAGTCCGTTCAGACCGTGGCCAGTTCGACCTCGCGCAGCAGCTCGGCGGCGATGGCCGACTCGTGGCGCTTGCCGGTCGGGGAGAGGGCGACGTACGCGGACGCCAGGAAGAGGAACGAGCCGAGCACGACGGCGAGCGGGAAGATGAACTCCGTGGCGGTGGCGCCGGAGAGGGTCGCGCTGCTGGGCGCGAGGGCGACGCTCACGGCGTACATCCCGGTGTAGTGCATGCTGCTGACCGCGAGCCCCATGACGAGGGCGGCGAGGGTGGCGAGGACCGGGCCGCGCACGACCAGGGTGAGGGTGAGTGCGGCGGTCGCGGCGACGACGGCGATCGCGACGGAGGCGATGACGAGCCGGGGGTCGTAGTCGATCTCGCCGTGCAGGTCGAGGGCTGCCATGCCGGTGTAGTGCATGGCGGCGACGCCGAGGCCGGTGCCGATACCGCCGAAGGCGACGGAGGTGACGCGGGAGCGGCCGTATCCGGCGGTGAAGACGCCTGCGGCGACCACGCCGATGGACATCAGCAGGCTGAGGACGGTGAGCGGGACGTCGTAGCGGATGGGGGTGCCTTCGACGCTGAAGCCGAGCATGGCCACGAAGTGCATGGTCCAGATGCCGGAGCCGATGGCGACGGAGGCGAGGGTCAGCCAGTTCCGCTTGGAGGCGCCGTCCGCCTCAAGTGCCCTTACGGTGCAGCGCAGTCCGAGCGCGGCGCCGACGCAGGCCATCGCGTAGGACAGGACCGGGGTGACCCAGCCCGCGCTGAAGTGATCCATGTGGCCCATAGGGAGGTTCCTCTCGGGCGTGGCGCGGCGAGACCGCGCGCGCAGGGAGTACCGCCGGTAACGAGGACCGGGGGTCGGCTGATCATGCCAGCCGTACCTCTGGGACAGAGGGCGCGAAAGGGACCTTGAGGTCGATTGGTGAACATTAAATCAATGTGGTTTGGATAACACCGAACATGCGCATTTTTGCAGGTCAGGCGGGTGTTCCGTGGACCTCGCGTGAAGGTCGGTCGATCACGGTCACCCCCGCCGCCGGAGCCGTCGCCGTCCGTACCGTCCGGCAGGTCCCGGAGGCCGCCAGCGCCTCCGCCACCTTCGCCGCCGACCCGGGGTCGCGGACGAGGAACGCCGTCGTCGGGCCCGAGCCGGAGACGAGCGCGGCGAGGGCACCCGCGGAGCGGCCCGCGGCGAGGGTGTCGGCGAGTTCCGGGAAGAGCGAAAGGGCGGCGGGCTGAAGGTCGTTGGAGACGGCGGCGGCGAGCGCGTCCGGGTCGCCCTTCGCCAGCGCGTCGAGCAGCGCCTGCGAGGCGACCGGCTCGGGGATGTGGGTCCCCTCCCCCAGCCGGTCGAACTCCCGGAACACCGCCGGGGTCGACAGCCCCCGCTCCGCCATCGCGAACACCCAGTGGAAGGTGCCCCCGACCTCCAGGACGGTCAGCTTCTCGCCGCGCCCGATGCCGAGTGCCGCCCCGCCCACCAGACTGAACGGCACATCGCTGCCCAACTCCGCGCAGATGTCGAGCAGTTCGGCCCGCGAGGCACCGGTGCCCCACAGCGCGTCGCACGCCACGAGCGCGCCGGCTCCGTCCGCACTGCCGCCCGCCATGCCGCCGGCGACGGGGATGTCCTTGGCGATGTGGAGATGCACGGCGGGGTCACGGCCGTACCGCTCGGCCAGCGCCACGGCCGCCCGCGCCGCCAAGTTCGTACCGTCCAGCGGCACTTGGGCCGCGTCCGGGCCCACGCAGGTGACACGGAGTTCGTCGGCCGGGGTCACGGTGACCTCGTCGTAGAGGCCGACCGCGAGGAAGACGTTGGCCAGGTCGTGGAAGCCATCGGCACGCGCGGCACCCACCGCGAGCTGGACGTTGACCTTGGCGGGGACGCGGACGGTGACGCTCACTTGCCGGGCTCCTTGTGGTGGGGACGGTCACTTGCCGGGTTCGTTGTGCTGGGCGGCCTCGGCCCGGGTGTCCCGCGCAGCCGTCGTCTTCGGCGCGGGCGCGTCCTGCCCGGCGTGCGCGGTGCGGTCGGCGTCTGCCTCATCCCCGGCGCCCAGCTTGTTCTCGGTACCCGCCTTGCCCTCGGCACCCGCTTTGCCCTCGGCACCCGCTTTGCCCTCGGCACCCGCCTCGGCCTCAGCACCCGCCTTGTTCTCCGCGATGCGCGTGAACTCCTCCACCGTGAGCGACTCGCCCCGGGCCTGGGGCGAAACCCCGGCCGCCACCAGTGCCGCCTCCGCCGCTGCCGCCGAGCCCGCCCAGCCCGCGAGCGCCGCCCGCAAGGTCTTGCGGCGTTGTGCGAACGCCGCGTCGACCACTGCGAACACCTCGCGCCTCGTAGCTGTCGTCTTCAGTGGCTCGGGCCTGCGGGTCAGGGCCACCAGGCCGCTGTCCACGTTCGGCGCGGGCCAGAAGACGGTACGGCCGATGGAACCGGCCCGCTTGACCTCGGCGTACCAGTTCGCCTTGACGGACGGGACGCCGTACACCTTCGAACCGGGCGGTGCGGCCAGCCGGTCGGCGACCTCCGCCTGGACCATCACCAACGTGCGCTCGATGCTCGGGAAGTGCTCCAGCATGTGCAGCAGCACCGGTACGGCCACGTTGTACGGCAGGTTGGCGACCAGCGCGGTCGGGGCGGGACCCGGCAACTCCGTCACCTGCATCGCGTCGGAGTGCACCAGCGCGAAACGCTCGGCCCGCTCGGGCATCCGGGCCGCGACCGTCGCCGGGAGCGCGCTCGCGAGGACGTCGTCGATCTCCACGGCGGTGACCCGGTCGGCGACTTCGAGGAGCGCCAGCGTGAGCGAGCCGAGCCCCGGCCCGACCTCCACGACCACGTCGTCGGGGCGAACGTCTGCGGTGCGGACGATACGGCGGACCGTGTTCGCGTCGATCACGAAGTTCTGGCCGCGCTGTTTTGTGGGGCGTACGCCGAGGGCTGCCGCCAGTTCGCGGATTTCGGCGGGGCCCAGGAGGGCGTCGGGGAGGGGGTTGCTGCTCACGGCACCTAGGTTACGGGGCCGTTCTTCGTCTGCGGGTCCGCTGTGGCTGGTCGCGCAGTTCCCCGCGCCCCTGGGGGGTCTGGGGGGCTGGCGCCCCCAGACGCCCCAGACCCCTCAGAACCCCAGAACCCCAGACCTCCGCCCCTCAGCCGTGCAGCCTCGTTCCGCAGTGCGGCCATGGGCTCGAACCCCGTCGTACGTACAGCCTCTTCGCTCGGAAGGTCTGTTCCTCCGCGCTCGCGTCCTGCGGACGTCCGCTCCCGCCCAGGCTGTGCCAGGTGTGGGTGTCGAACTGGTAGAGGCCGCCGTACGTCCCCGAAGGGTCCACCGCGCCGGGGCGGCCGCCGGACTCGCACGTCGCCAGGCCGTGCCAGTTCAGCTGATCCGCGCCCTGGACCGACGTGGGCATCGGTTTCGTGCCCACCTTCACGAGCTGCGAGCGGGGCTCCCGCACCAGCTCGTCGTCCACCCGGCGTGGCTTCTCCTTGACGCCGTTCACCGTGCGGAGGGCGTAGGTGACCCGGCGCACGCCCAGCCGGCCTGCCCGTTCCACGACCTCCGTGCCCTTGAACAGGGTGGGGTCGTCCTTGCGCTCGACCTTGAAGGGGATGGCCTCCTCGCGGACCTCGCGCGTCCCCGTCACCCGCAGGACCGTGATCGTCTGGCCGTCGCGCGGGAAGGTGGTCTGCGGAACCGACGTGGTGTCCTCGCCGTGCAGGCCGATGCCCGCCTCCTGGACCGCCTCGCCGACCGTCGCCGCGTTGGTGCGGATCGTGCGGGCGCGGCCGTCGGCCATGATCGTGACGGTGCGTTCGGTGCGCACGTCGAGGGCGAGTCCGGCGCGGCCGATCGGCTGGGAGCGCGAGGTGGAGACGTACGCGCCCTCGGCCCGCACGCCGAGTTGTTCGAGGGCTCCGTCGACCGTGCGTGCCGTCGTCCACACCTCGCGCCGGTGCCCGTCGATGGTGAGCCGTACGGGGCGGCCGTAGCGCACCGCGACCTCGTCGCCGCTGGCGAGGGTCGCGTCGCGGCCGGGGGCCACCACGTCGTGCGCGCCGACGTCCACGCCCTGCTGGGCGAGGAGTTCGGGGACGTCGTCGGCGAAGGTGTGCAGCGTGCGCGGCTCGCCGTCGACGCTCAGCTCGATCGCCTTGTCCTTGGCGACGAACGCGGTGGTGCCGCCGGCGAGGAACGCGACGACCAGCGCCTGTGGTACCAGCCGGCGCATCGCGGAGCCGGAGTCCGAACGCTCGGCTCTTCGCCGCCGCCCGTGCCGTGCCGGTGGCTCGCTCTCCGGCGGCACGGCGCCCGCCTGGCGCGGGAACACGGGTTCGTACGCCTCGTAGGCGGGGCGGTACGTGTCCTCGTACACCTCGGTGGGTCCGTCGGTGTACGCGTCGGCGCGCACTCCGCGGTCGTACGTCTCGTAGGTCTCGTAGTTGCTCACGCCGACACGCTCCAGAAGGCCACAGGGGTCCGGATCGGGCCAACAGAACCTAGCGGAGCGACCGTCACTCTCCAAAGCGACGCGGCTACCCAGAGTGTGTTCGATGAGGAGCCTGAGGGCTCAATAGCCGAAGGCTCGGGCCGTGTTCGCCGCGAGTGCCGTCGCCAGCGCGTCCTCCTCGATGCCCCGTACGGCCGCCATCGCGCGCACCGTGATCGGAATGAGATACGGGGCGTTGGGCCGTCCGCGGTACGGGGCGGGGGTGAGGAAAGGCGCGTCGGTCTCCACGAGGACCAGTTCGAGGGGGGCCACGGTGAGCGCGTCCCGCAGGTTCTGGGCGTTCTTGAAGGTGACCGTGCCGGCGAAGGACATGAAGTACCCGGCGCGGGCGCAGAGTTCGGCCATCTCGGCGTCGCCGGAGTAGCAGTGGAAGACCGTCCACTCGGGAGCGCCCTCCTCCTTGAGAACGCGGAGGACGTCGGCGTGCGCGTCGCGGTCGTGGATGACCAGGGCCTTGCCGTGCCGCTTGGCGATCTCGATGTGGGCGCGGAAGGACTTCTCCTGGGCCGCCTTGCCCTCGGGCCCGGTGCGGAAGTAGTCGAGGCCGGTCTCGCCGACGCCCTTGACCTGCTCCAGTCCGGCCAGGCGGTCGATCTCCGCGAGAGCCTCTTCGAGGGCCGTGTCGCCGCCCGGGACTCGCGCGCCCTGCCGGGACCACCCGTCGGGGTCACCGTGCACGATGCGCGGGGCTTCGTTCGGGTGCAGGGCGACCGTCGCGTGGACGGCCTCGTACCGGGCGGCCGTCTCGGCGGCCCAGCGGGAGCCCTTCAGGTCGCAGCCGACCTGCACGAGCGTCGTCACGCCGACCGACGCGGCCTTGGCGAGAGCCTCGTCCACCGTGCCGGACTGCATGTCGAGGTGGGTGTGGGAGTCGGCGACGGGCACCCGGAGGGGCTCCGGGAGCGGCGGTGCAGCGTTCTTCTCGCTGCCGCTGGAGGAAGGCATGCCCCGATCCTACGAAAGGGGCATGCCCGCCCGGTCGTCGGAGCCGGTCAGCTCGCCTTGCGGTGGAACGGGTGCAGGAGGTCGGACAGGTGCCAGTGGTGGTCCTTGTGCTCCGGCAGCGGGGTCACGGCGGCATCGTCGTCCGCGCCGCCGTCCTCCGCGGCCGTATCGGCTGCCGCCGCCGACCGGGCCCGCGGCGCCTGGTACTGCCGCTGCGCCGCCTCCCGTACCGACGAGACCTGGCCCGCGCGCATGATGCGCACGACATGTCCGTCGCAGTTGAGGCACGCGGGCCGGCTGAGCGGCGACGGCACGACCTGGCCCTCCGCCACGTACATCACGAACTGGTGGCCGTCGGTGTCGACGTGGTGCTCTATCTCGTACGACTGCTCCCAGCCGTGCCCGCACCGCATGCAGGCGAAGGAGTACGACTCGTTCACCACTGCGGTGGCACCGCCGCGGAGGCCGGTCTGCCCTGCGATCTCACTCATGCCAGCTCCTGCTTGCTTTCCGCTGGACAAGCGCCCCCGGCGAGGGGATTCCCCCCGGAATCCCGTTGGAGGCGAGGGACGGGTGCGTCCCTTCATCCAGTGGACGCCTCCAGCGGGGCGAACGCATCAGTCCTGTCGACTGTTGGAGGCGATTTGGACTTTCCTTGTCGAATCGCCCCGCCCAGCCGGTCAGGCCTTTGCTTTCGCCGACCGCGCTTTGCCCCGCCATGGGGCGCGCGCTCATGGGAGAAGCTCCTCGCTCAGAGGAACTTTTTCCGCAGGTCAGAGGGGTTTTGCGCAAGCTCAGACGGGTTTTTGCGCAGTCTTCGCCGCCACCACGGCATCGAACACCTCGCGCTTGGGAACGCCTGCCTCGACGGCCACGGTGGCGATCGCCTCCTTACGCCGCTCCCCCGCCTCCTCACGCACCCGAACCCGCCGTACCAGCTCGTCGGCATCGAGCTCTTCGGCCTTCTCCGGCGCCCCTTCCACCACGACGGTGATCTCGCCGCGCACGCCCTCCGCCGCCCACTCGGCCAGCTCGCCGACCGGGCCGCGCTTGATCTCCTCGTACGTCTTCGTCAGCTCCCGGCACACGGCGGCCCGCCGCTCGGCGCCGAACACCTCGGCCATCGCGGCGAGGGTGTCGTCGAGCCGGTGCGGGGCCTCGAAGTAGACGAGGGTCCGCCGCTCACCGGCCACCTCCCGCAGCCGCGACAACCGCTCGCCGGCCTTGCGCGGCAGGAACCCCTCGAAGCAGAACCGGTCCACCGGCAGCCCCGACAGCGCGAGCGCGGTGAGCACGGCGGACGGCCCCGGTACGGCGGTGACCTTGATGTCCTTCTCCACGGCGGCGGCGACCAGCCGGTACCCCGGGTCGGACACGGACGGCATCCCGGCATCGGTCACCAGGAGCACGCGCGACCCGCCCAGCAGCGCCTCGACCAACTCCGGTGTCCGCGCGGCCTCGTTGCCCTCGAAGTACGACACGACACGCCCCTTGGGCTGCACCCCGAGCGCCTGCGTCAGCCGCCGCAGCCGCCGCGTGTCCTCGGCGGCGACCACGTCGGCCCCGGCCAACTCCTCGGCGAGCCGCGGCGGGGCGTCCGCGATGTCGCCGATGGGGGTGCCGGCAAGGACCAGAGTTCCGGGAGCAACTGTCACGTTTCCATCCTCTCAGGGGAGAGAGGCGGGACTCACACAGACCTGTTCCCTACGATGGCGCGGTGACCAGTACCGCGTCCTCCACGGACACCCGGCAAGGGCAGGCCCCGCAAGAGCAGCGGCCGTCGTGGCAGCAGAGGCTGCGCCGATTCGGCTACACGGCAGGGTCCAGAAGCGACGTACGCGACCGGCTGGTGCCGCCGTACGCGGAGCCCAGCCCGCGGCTGTGGGCGGCGCTCGGCCTGTCGCCGACGCTCGTCGACCGCGTCACCCGCTGGTCGGCGTGGGGCGGTCCGCTGCTGGTCACGCTGATGGCGGGCCTGATGCGCTTCTACCGGCTCGGCAGCCCGAAGGCGGTGATATTCGACGAGACGTACTACGCGAAGGACGCGTGGGCGCTGGTCCACCGCGGCTTCGAGGTCAACTGGGACAAGAACGCCAACGACGTCATCCTGCAGAACAACGGTCACATCCCCATCCCGTCGGACGCGGCCTACGTCGTGCACCCGCCGGTCGGCAAGTACGTCATCGGGCTCGGCGAGCTGATCTTCGGCTTCAACCCCTTCGGCTGGCGCTTCATGACGGCGCTGCTCGGCACCCTCGCGATCCTGATGCTGTGCCGCATCGGCCGCCGCCTGTTCCGCTCCACGTTCCTGGGCTGCGTCGCGGGCACCCTGATGGCGCTCGACGGCCTGGCCTTCGTGATGGCCCGCACCTCGCTGCTCGACGGCGTGCTGATGTTCTTCGTGGTGGCCGCGTTCGGCTGCCTGCTGCTGGACCGGGACAGGGCCCGGGCAAAGCTCGCGGCAGCGCTACCGGTGGACGCCGACGGCCGCGTCCGCCCCGACGCGCACACCGCCGACACCCTGTTCCTCGGCTGGCGCCCCTGGCGCTGGACGGCCGGCCTGATGCTCGGCCTCGCGATGGCCACCAAGTGGAACGGCCTCTTCTACGCCGTCGCCTTCGTGCTGATGGCCCTGCTGTGGGACGTCGGTTCCCGCAAGGTCGCGGGCGCGAGCAGGCCGTACGTCGCGGTCCTGAAGTACGACCTGGGCCTCACCTTCGTAGCCACGGCCCCGGTCGCGGTCTCGGTGTACGTCCTGTCCTGGCTCGGCTGGATCCTCTCCCCGGCCAACGGCAGCGGCGGCTACTTCCGCGACTGGGCGGCGGGCCCCGGCAAGGGCGGCTTCTGGAGCCACTTCATGCCGGACTGGGCGCGCAGCCTGTGGCACTACGAGCACGAGGTCTACGAGTTCAACGTCGGCCTGCACTCGCCGCACACGTACATGTCCAACCCGTGGAGCTGGCTGGTCGACGGCCGCCCGGTCTCATATTTCTACGAGTCCCCGTCCCCCGGCTCGGACGGCTGCCCGGCGAGCGCCGGCGAGAAGTGCGCCCGCGAGGTCCTGGCCATCGGCACCCCACTCCTGTGGTGGGCGGCCTGCTTCGCGCTCCTGTACGTCCTGTGGCGCTGGGCGTTCCGCCGAGACTGGCGCGCGGGTGCGATCGCCTGCGGCGTCGCGGCCGGCTACCTCCCCTGGTTCATGTACCAGGACCGCACGATCTTCTTCTTCTACTCCATCGTCTTCCTCCCGTTCCTCTGCCTCGCGGTCGCCATGCTCATCGGCGCGCTCATCGGCCCACCGGGGTCGAGCGATACCCGCCGGGTGACGGGGGCGGTGGGGGCGGGCGTGCTGGTCCTGCTGATCACGTGGAACTTCATCTACTTCTGGCCGCTGTACACGGGGACGGCGATCCCCATCGACCAGTGGCGGTCGAGGATGTGGCTCGACACCTGGGTCTAGTCCTGCTGGACGAAGTCGTCGGCGGGCCCGCCGTCCAGCTTGTCCGTGCCCGGCCCGCCGTACAGCTTGTCCTTGCCTCCGTCGAACCTGCCGCCGTCGCGTTTGTCGCCATGGATGATGTCGTCGCCGCTGTTGCCGTGAAGGACGTCCGCGCCGACGCCGCCGTACAGCTGGTCGTCACCGGGGCCGCCGTAGATCGTGTCGTCTCCCGCGTCGCCGTTCAGGCCCTGGTCGCCCGCGCCGCCGTAGAGGACGTCGTCGCCGGGGCCGCCTTCTCCGCCCGCCTGTTCGCCCTCGGCGTGGATCGTGTCGTCGCCGCCGCCGTCGACGTATCGGCTCACCTTGAGGGTGTCGTCGCCGTCGTCGCCCCAGACCGCTTGGGCGTCGTCCCCGACGCCGGTCCAGGTGTCGTCGCCGTCTCCGAGGTGGACCTCGTTGCGGCCGAGGGTGTCGGCGACGTGGTGGTGTATCGCGGCGGTGTCGTCGCCGTCGCCGAGCTGCATCACGAACGTCGTGTACGGGTCCCTCGCCATCTCCTCGATCACCACCGTGCAGACGGCCTTGGTGCGGTCCCCGGCATCGGGGTGGGTGCAGCCGGGTCCTGTCGCGGCGATCGGTACCACGTCGTCGATCGCGTAGCGGAGGACCCGCCCGTCACCGTCCGACGTCTCGGTGACGGTCACGTGGTTGGCCTGGCCCGGGGCCGCCTTGTAGACACCGCTCCGGGCTGTGGCCGGCGGCCCCTTGTACGGCTCGGGCCCCCGGTGCAGAGCGATCCGTACGGCAACTCCCAGAGCCAGTACCAGAGTCAGCACCACCGCGACGCGGAGCGCCCGGTGCCCGCCGAGTCGAGGGATCAACGCACTACCTCCATGGGCCTGTTGGGGACCGGTTGTGGATCCGGCACCACGACCGACCCCCGACCCCCGCCCCCGGTTGCCCGGTACCTCCCAGCGTTCGCAATACGTTCACATACGTGGTCTGCCGGGCGGTGTGATTCAGTCAGCTGATCTCTGTTAGGACAACAAAAGGCAACACCCCTCACAGCTTTCCCCCACGCCACTTAAAGTTCGAAGGACTCGTAACGGGGAGGGGAACCGCGTCATGCGCAAGGGGGTAAAGGCCACCGTCATCGGCAGTGTGTTCGCTGTGATGGTGGGCGGGGCGGGGTACGGGGCGTTCAACGTCGTGTCCGCGTTGGGCGGTTCGGACGGGGTGGGCGGGGTCGGTGGGGCCTCGGCGAAGAAGACCGGGCCGCCCAGCAGCGGCGAGGTCGAGGAGACGACGAAGAAGTTCTTCTCGGCCTGGGAGAACGGGAAGTCGGTGACCGCCGCGTCGTACACGAACAACGACGCCGCCGCCGGCACCGTGCTGGAGTCCTACAGCGGGGCCGCGCACATCACGAAGGTGAAGATCACGCCCGGTACGACGACCGGGGCCACCGCGCCGTTCACGGTGAAGGCGACGGTGTCGTACCAGGGCATCGACAAGCCGCTCAGTTACCGGAGTCAACTGACCGTCGTACGCGGGAAGACGACCGGGCGGGCGCTCGTCGACTGGCAACCGTCCATCGTGCACCCGGAGTTGAAGACCGGCGACACGCTCGTCACCGGGGAGTCCGCGAGCCCGGCGATCGAGGCCGTGGACCGTGACGGGATCGTGGTGACGAAGGAGAAGTACCCCTCCCTCGGGCCGATCCTGGACGAGTTGCGCGCCAAGTACGGCGACAAGGCGGGCGGTACGCCCGGCATCGAGCTGTCGATCAAGCACGCCGTCGCGGACTCGGCCGACACCACGCTGGTGACCCTGGAGAAGGGCAAGGCCGGCAAGTTGCGCACGACGCTCAGCGCGAGCGCGCAGGCCGCCGCCGAGAAGGCCGTGACGAAGTACTCGGAGTCGTCCGTCGTGGCCGTGCAGCCGAGCACCGGGCAGGTGCTGGCGATCGCCAACAACCGCAACGACGGCTTCAACGCCGCGTTCCTGGGCCAGTTGGCGCCCGGCTCGACGATGAAGATCATCAGTGCCGCCACGCTCATCGACAACGACATCACGACGATGAGCGGCGCGGCCCCGTGTCCGCCCACCGCGACCTGGCAGAGCCAGACCTTCAAGAACCTGACGGGCCTGTCGCCGGACGAGAGCGCGACGCTCGCCGACAGCTTCGCCCGCTCCTGCAACACGGCGTTCGTGAAGTTCGCCGACTCGGTCAAGGTGGACTCGCTGACCAAGGAGGCCGAGGACCGCTTCGGGCTCGGCCGGAACAACTGGAAGACCGGCATCCCGTCCTTCGACGGCTCGGTCCCCGCGTCCGGCGGCCCGGACACCGCGGCCAACCTGATCGGCCAGGGCCAGGTGCAGCTGAGCCCGCTGAACATGGCGTCGGTGACGGCGACCGCGAAGACGGGCACGTTCCGGCAGCCGGTGCTCGTCGCGCAGAGCCTCGACGACCGCCAACTGGCCACCGCGCAGGGCCTGCCGGCGAGTACCTCGGCCCAACTGCGGGCGATGATGAACCGCACCGCGACCAGCGGCACCGCGGCGGGCATCATGGCCGGGCTCGGCGGCAACATCGGCGCGAAGACGGGGTCCGCCGAGGTCGACGGGCAGTCCAAGTCCAACAGTTGGTTCACCGGCTACCGCAACGACGTAGCGGCGGCGGCCATGACACAGGACGGCGGCCACGGCATCGACGCCGCGGGCCCGATCGTCCGGGCGGTACTGGCGGCAGGTGGCTGATCTCACTCCGCGGGCAAAGAGACTCACCCGCACAGGACGGGACTCTAGGCTGTGCCCCGTCGTTGGGGTGTGTGAGGGCTGAGGGCCAAGAGCGACGGGGGCCCAAAGGGATTCGCGGAGGATCGGGAACTGTGGGCACGAGGGGCAAGAAAAAGGTCGTCGCCGAGCGGCGCAAGGCGAGACCCGCCGTGGTCGGCGGGGCGATCGCCGTGGCCGTCGTCGGCGCGGGCGTCGGCGCCTACGCGCTGTACGACGGCGGGGCGTCGGCCGAGGCGCGCACATCGACCACCGCCGACCACAAGGCCGTCAAGACGGGCCCGTTGTCCGCGACCGAGGTGCAGACGACCGCGAAGCGGTTCCTCACCGACTGGCAGCAGGGCAAGGTCGCCCAGGCCGCCGCCACGACGGACAAGTCGACGGCGGCCACCGCCCTGCTCACCGGGTACACCAAGAACGCCCACATGAAGGGCATCACCGTCACCGAGGGCGCCCGCGCGGGCGCCAAGGTCCCCTTCTCCGTGAAGTGCACGGTGACGTACAAGGGCATCAACAAGCCGATGACGTACGCCACTTCACTCACCGTCGTGCGCAGCGCGAAGGACGGCAAGCCGTACGTCGCCTGGCACGCCTCCGTCGTCCACCCGGACCTCGCGGACGGCGACACCCTGGTGACGGGCGAGTCCGGCACCCCGCCGATCAAGGCGTACGACCGTGACGGCGGCGAGCTGACGGTGGCCAAATACCCGTCGCTGGGCTCGGTGCTGGACGGTCTGCGGGAGAAGTTCGGCAAGAAGGCGGGCGGCAAGGCGGGCATCGAGCTGCGGGTGATCCGCGGCAAGAAGTCCAAGGAGTCCGACAAGACCCTCGTCGAGCTGAGCAAGGGCACGCCCGGCAAGGTGAAGACGACGCTCAGCCCGACCCTCCAGGCGGCGGCCGAGCAGCAGGTCACCAAGCAGAAGAACTCCTCGGTCGTCATGATGCGCCCGTCGACCGGCGAGATCCTGGCCGTCGCGAACGCCTCGCACGGCTTCAACGTGGCCTTCCAGGGTTCCCTCGCCCCCGGTTCCACGATGAAGATCGTGACGTCGACGATGCTCTTCGAGAAGAACCTCATCACCCCGGACGCGTCCCACCCCTGCCCCAAGACGTACAAGCTGGCGGGCTGGACCTTCCACAACGACGACGACTCGGAGATCAAGAAGGGCACGTTCAAGATGGCCTTCGGGGCCTCCTGCAACAACGCCTTCATCAACTTCGCGCCCAAGCTGTCCAACAGCGACCTGACGACGGAGGCCCAGCAGGTCTACGGCCTCGGTATGAACAACTGGGCCATCGGCGTCCCCACCTTCGACGGCTCGGTCCCGGTGCAGAGCGGCGCGCAGATGGGCGCCTCGCTGATCGGGCAGGGCGGCGTCCGCATGAACCCGCTGAACATGGCGTCGGTGGCGTCGACGGTCGACACGGGCACCTTCCACCAGCCGTACCTGGTCTCGCCCACGGTCGACAACCGCACGATCGCGAAGGCCTCGCGCACGATGTCGTCGACGACCCAGTCGGAGCTGAAGGAGGTCATGAAGTACACGGCGGACTACGGCACGGCGGTGAAGGCGATGGCCGGCCTCGGTCCCGACTACGGCGCGAAGACCGGCTCGGCGGAGGTCGACGGCCAGAAGAAGCCCAACGGCTGGTTCACCGCGTACAAGGGCGACCTCGTCGCCGCGGGCGTCGTCCAGGCGGGCGGCCACGGCGGCGACACGGCGGGCCCGATCGTGGCGGCACTGCTCAAACTGGGCAGCAGCCTCGGAGGCTGAGCCTCCGGGGCTCGGCCCGCGACGGGTGCGGACCGGCCTCCGAGGCTCAGCGTGCGACGGGCACGGGGTGACCGCTGAGGCTCAGCTCGCGACCGGCGTCGTCGCCGCCGTGTAGGTCCGCCGCAGGAACCGCATGATCGTCTTCGTCTCGAACTGGACGACGGAGACGCCCTGTTCGGAGTGGAACTCGACCACGGCCTGCACCCGCCCGCACGGCCACACCCGCACCTCGCCGCTGCCGGCCGGGGCACGCAGCCCCTGCTCCAGCAGCGCCCGGTCGAAGGTCCATTCATGCGGTCCGGGCAGGTCGATACGGACGGCTCGGGGATCGGATTCGGGGTCGTACCGCAGGACGACCGGGACCGCGTCACTGTCCAGCCGGTCCACGTCCTCGTCGGTGACGATATGGGCTCGCGCGTACTGTTCGACTACGGACATCGGGCGGCCCCTTACGCTGAGTGACCTGTGCGAAAGCTATGCATCCGCTTCCACTACCCAAATGTCGCACATTTTCCCGGGAGCGCCCCTCGGGGCGACAGATCTCACATCCACGGGGGTCCACGGAGGGTGCGTGACCGACAAGCGAGCGTCTGGCTCTTGCAAAACCCTCGCAATAACCATCTAAAATCATCCCGTGCATGTGCCTGACGGTTCATCGACGCCCCCATGTCCGCCGCGACCGGAGTGGTCGCCGCCGGCGCCATCGCCGTGAGCCTGCGCGGCGCCCGCGGCGAACTCGACGAGCGGACGGCGCCGCTGGCGGGCCTGGTCGCCGCGTTCATCTTCGCCGTGCAGATGCTCAACTTCCCGGTGGCGGCCGGAACCAGCGGCCACCTCCTGGGCGGCGCGCTGGCCGCGATCCTGGTGGGCCCCTACACAGGCGTCCTCTGCGTCTCGGTCGTCCTCCTCATGCGGGGCATCCTGTTCGCGGACGGCGGCCTGACCGCGCTCGGCGGCGGGGCGGGCGGGCGGCGTGAACATCACCGACGTGACTCCTCCCCCTCGTGAACGAGGGGGCTTCTCGCTATGCCGGGTGGGCGTTGCGACGGACCAGCCCGGCCCGTAGAACGTTGATGGCTCCCACTGTGTCGGCGTGCGCGGTGTGGCCGCAGACGACGCAGTGGAACTTTTCCTGTGTGGGCCGGTTCTCCTTGGCGGTGTGCCCGCATGCGGGGCAGGTGCGGGAGGTGTTGCGGGGGTTGACGGCGATCACTTCCCGTCCGACGCTCTCAGCCTTGGCGTGCAGGATCGTCAGGAACACCCCCCAACCGGCATCGTTGATCGACTTGTTGAGCCCAGGCACTTGATCATACCCATCTCACCTACAGCGCCATATAGAGCATCAAGTCATCACATTAGATGGAGAATTGCTTCATATCTGGCCCCCCTGCCCACCCGGTGCCCGCCCCAGGCATCGGAGCACAGCCTTCAACAACGGGATGCTGACGTGCCTCGGAGCGCTCGGACAGGACATGCGCGAGCGCTTCAGCGCGGAACCGCGCGAGTCCAACAGCAAACTCGGTCACTTTCATCCGCTCGCGCACCACTTGCCGAAGGCCGTCTCGTCGTCCAGTCCGACCCTCACCCCACAGACACAGAGATCTCCGGCGCTCCGTGCCTCCGCGCCGAGGATCGCATTCCCGCCCGGCCTGAAGGCCGGGATTCCCTGCGAAGAACAGGGATGGTCACGCACGACCTGCCGTACGCACTGGAGTTGTGCCCGCGCGCGCTCATCCTCAGCGAGGGCGTGATCGCGGCGGACGGGAAGACCGGCGAACTCCTCTCCGACGACGCGTTGATGCGCGCCCATCGCCTGGAGTTGCCCTTCGGGTTCGACCCGCGGTCCGTGACAATGGGTGCGTGACGAACGAGGAGCACGAGGACCACACCGCTGCCGGGTCGCTGCTGCTCGACGAGCAGTTGTGCTTCGCGCTGTACGCGGCCCAGCGGGCGCTGACGGCCGCGTACCGCCCACTCCTGGAGGAGTTGGAGCTGACCTACCCGCAGTACCTCGTCCTCCTCGTCCTGTGGGAGCGCGGCGAGACCCCGATCAAGGACCTCGCGACGGCCCTGCGCCTCGACTACGGCACGGTGTCACCGCTCCTCAAGCGCCTGGAGACGGCGGGTCTGGTCCGCCGCGAACGCGCGGCACACGACGAGCGCTCGGTACTGGTCGCCTGCACGGAACGCGGTACGGCCCTCAGGGAGCGCGCGACCCGCGTACCCGGCGCGCTGCTCGCGGCGACGGAGCTGGAGATGCCGGAGGTCGAGCGCCTGCGCGGGGAGCTGTGGCGGCTGGCGGAGCGCGCGGAGGCGGCGGCGGAACGGGCCCGCTGAGCCACTGACCTCGGGTTACCGAGAGTTCCCACCCCTGGTGGGCAAGGGCGTGCTACCGGTCAGTATCTTGTGCACGATGCAGTTGCGCGCTCTCGTGTTTCCGCCCCTGGGGGAGGCCCCGCCATGACCGATGACACCGCTGACACCGCTGTCGACACCCGCCCCACGAAGATCATGTACGTCGCCGAGGCCACCGCCCACGGCGGCCGGGACGGCTTCGTCAGCAGCCAGGACGGCCAGCTCGCCCTCCAGGTCGCGATGCCCCCGGCACTGGGCGGCGACGGCAACGGCACCAACCCCGAGCAGCTCTTCGCGGCCGGCTACAGCTCCTGCTTCCACAACGCGCTGGTCCTGGTCGGCCGTAGGGCCGGCTTCGACCTGACCGGTTCCACGGTCGCCGCGAAGGTGGGCATCGGCCCCAACAAGCAGCGCGGCTACGGCCTCGCGGTCGCCCTGAGCGTGTCCCTCCCGATCCTCGACCCGGACATCGCGGCGAAGCTGGTGGACGCGGCGCACGAGGTCTGCCCGTACTCGAACGCGACCCGCGGGAACATCGACGTGACGATCCTGCTTGGTTGAAGGAGGAGAACGGGACGGCGGAACGAGGAGCGCGGACGTGGACGTGAACGGCGTGGTGGCCGAGGGCTTCGAGCCGGTCAGGGATGCGTTCGTGGGGAACTTCGAGGCGCGCGGGGACCGGGGCGCGGCAGTGACCGTGTACCGGGACGGGCACCGGGTCGTGGACCTGTGGGGCGGCACGAAGAACATCGACGGAACCGCCCCCTGGGAGCAGGGGACGGCCCAGATCGTCCGCTCGGCGACGAAGGGTGTGGCAGCCGCCGTACTCCTCCTGCTGGCGCAGCGCGGGGAACTGGACCTGGATGCTCCGGTGGGCGAGTACTGGCCGGAGTACAAGGCGGCCGGCAAGGAACGGACCCTGGTGTGGCACCTGCTGGCCCACCGCGCGGGCGTGCCGGTACTGGACCACCCGCTGACCCCGGAGCAGGCCGCCGACCCGGTGCTCAGTGCCACGGCGGTGGCGGCGCAGGCACCGGTGTGGGAGCCGGGCACGGACCACGGGTACCACGCGCAGACGTACAGCTGGCTGACCGGTGAGCTGGTACGCCGGGTGACGGGCCGGTCGATCGGCGAGTGGATCGCGGACGAGATCGCCGGTCCGGCCGGGGCGGACCTGTGGGTGGGCCTGCCGGCGGCCGAGACGGACCGGGTCGGCCGGGTGGCGCAGGTGGAAGCCCCAGTGATGACGCACGCGGGTGTCCTCCACACCCGCCCCAAGCGGTCGGTCTCCGAGGCGTACGCGAACCCCGACTCCCTCACCCGGCGCGCCTTCGCGGCGATCACGCCGATGCCCGACGAGAACGACCCGGCGTACCGAGCGGCCGTACTCCCCGCGTCGAACGGCATAGCGACGGCGGACGGACTGGCCCGCTTCTACGCGTCACTGATAGGCGAACTGGACGGCGGAGCAAGGCTGTTCACCCCGGGGACGACGGAACTGGCGCGCACGGAACGCTCGTCGGGCCCGGACCGCGTCCTCGTGATCCCCACCCGCTTCGGCCTGGGCTACATGCTGCACGGCAGCGCGTCCCCGCTCCTGTCGGAGACCTCCTTCGGCCACCCGGGCCGAGGCGGCGCACTGGGCTTCGCCGACCCGGAGTCAGGCATCGCGTTCGGCTACGTCACGAACGGCTTCCGCAAGAGCGTGACGGCGGACCCGAGGGCACAGGCGCTGGTGAGGGCGGTACGGACGTCTTTGGCGTCAGCGGAATGAACCGGGCCGACCGGGAGGTTCCCCGTCCATGACGCCCAAGAACGATGCCGCCGACGCCGACGCCCGCACGATCACCAACCCGCCCGCGCTCCACGACCCGACCCCGTTCGGCTACAGCCACGCGGTCTCGGCACCCGGTGAACTCGTCTTCATCGCCGGCCAGTACGCCTCCGACGAGACGGGCACGCCGGTACCGGGCGACTTCGCGGCACAGGTGGAGGTGGCGTTCACCCGACTGCGATCGGCACTGGAGGCAGTGGGCCTCGACTTCGAACACGTGGTCCGCCTAGGCACGTTCATCGTCGACCACGACCTCGACAAGCTGGAGACCCTCGGCAAGGCACTCCACACCCACTTCGGCGACCGCCTACCGGCCCAGACCCTCAGCGGGGTCGCGTTTCTCGCGCTGCCCGGGATGCTGTTCGAGGTGGACGCGGTGGCGGTACGGCGACCCTGACGGGCGCGGCCCGGGTCGTCGGATGTCGCCGTATCCGATACCGATACTCTCGTGCGTCGCCGACGGAGGGTCGGCGGAGATCGGGGGAGAACCGTGAGCAGAGCCGACGTCCCACTCCGCGTCCCGGTCCTGTACGCGATATCCGCGACCTGCGCCGTCATAGGCGCGCTGCTGTGGATACGCGGCGAGATGAACACACCCGCCACGCTGCAGTCCAGTTCCTACGGTTCCTTCCTGGCAGCCGAGACCTCCGCGGAGTCGACCTGGCGGGTGTGGTCACCGACTGTCCCCCAAGCTCGCCTCGGCCTGTACCTCATCGCGGTCGCGCTGGTGCTGACGGTGACAGCACGCCTGTTCTCGATCCGCCGGGACTGAGCCTGTGCCGCGGAACCCCAACCGGCGCGCAGCATCAGTCCGATGCCGACGACCAAGAGGCCTGCTGCCGCGACGCGTGGGGCTCCGAAGCGTTCCTCGAAGAAGACTGCTCCGATGGCCGCGCCGCCGATGATCGATGTCATACCCGGCTCATGCAGTGTGTGTCATGAGCCGTTCAGCTGCGTGCCTAAGCAGTCCACGTCCACGTGGCCGCCAACGGACGGGGTGGGCAGCGCGCCGCGCGGTCGAGGACGGCGCGCCTGTCACCCAGGTCTCTCCGGCGGGCGGAGGCCCGGCCCGGTCGTCGTTGTCCGTTCGCTCACGGCCGGTAGGGTCGCGCCGCTGGTGGGTCGGTGAGGTGGGGAAGAGAGCGACGTGACGGTGGCGGACGAGGGCCGGGTGGACGGGCCCCGGGTGGGGTTGGTGACGATCGC
This sequence comes from Streptomyces sp. NPDC058469, assembly GCF_042721125.1. Lineage (NCBI taxonomy): Bacteria > Bacillati > Actinomycetota > Actinomycetes > Kitasatosporales > Streptomycetaceae > Streptomyces > Streptomyces sp. NPDC058469. The sequence continues at coordinate 8,652 of NZ_JBHXME010000018.1, read as the reverse complement.
CCGGGAGTGGGGCGGGATCGGCTGCATCGGGTTCGGTGGGCCGCCGACGCATATCGCGCTGCTGCGGCAGTTGTGTGTCGAGCGCCGCACATGGATCACGGCTGAGGAGTTCGAGGACGGAATCGCCGCGACGAATCTGCTGCCGGGGCCGGCGTCGACACAGCTGGCGATCTTCGCCGCGTGGCGACTGCGGGGAGTTGCCGGCGCCGTGGTGGGCGGAGTGTGCTTCATCGCGCCGGGCCTGGTGCTGATCCTGGCGCTGGCCGCGCTGTTCCTGGCCGGGGACCCGCCGTTGTGGGTGCGGGGCGCGGCGGCCGGTGCGGGGTCGGCGGTGGCGGCCGTGGCGGTGCAGGCGGCCTGGTCGCTGGTCCCGGCGAGCTGGAAACGGGCCGGGCCCGCGCGGCCGGCGCGGGCCCGGTGGATCGGCTACGGCCTGGCCGGCGGGACGGCGGCGGCGCTGACCGGGCCGTGGCTGGTCCTGGTGCTGATCGCCGCCGGTCTGGTGGAGGTCACCGTGCGGACGGACGCCGGGCCGGGAGCGGTCCGGCGCTTGCGGTCGTGGCCCCTACTGGCATCCGCTCCGGCGGCCGGTGGCGGGCTGCCGGCGCTGGTGTGGGTGGCGCTGAAAATCGGTGCGCTGTCCTACGGCGGCGGCTTCGTGATCATTCCACTGATGCAGGCCGACGCGGTCGACCACTACCACTGGATGAGTGACGGGCAGTTCCTGAACGCCGTCGCGTTGGGGCAGATCACCCCGGGTCCGGTGGTACAGACCGTCGCGGTGGTCGGCTATGCCGCCGCCGGCGTGGGAGGCGGGCTGCTGGCCGCCGCGGTCGCGTTCGCCCCGTCCTTTCTGTTCGTGATCCTCGGCGGGCCCCGGTTCGACCGGTTGCGGGCCGATCCGCGGGTGCAGGCGTTCCTGACCGGTGCCGGCCCCGCGGTGATCGGCGCGATCGCCGGGTCAGCGATCCCGCTGGCCCTGGCCTTGCAGCACGCCTGGCAGTTCGGCGTACTCGCCGGCGCAGCCATCTGGCTGCTGGCCGCCCGCCGCGGCGTGGTCAGCGCCCTGCTCGGAGCGGGTGCCCTCGGCGTGGTGGCGGCGCTGGTCGGCTGGTCGGTGACCTGACGACCCGCAACGCGGGAAAACACCTCACAGTCCCGCCGCAAGCCCCCGGCCGGCATCGGAACAGAGCGACACCGCGAACCCGGTGAGACGGTGACTCCCCCACCTCGCGCTGGGACAACAAGGCCTGCCCGGCGCACAGTTGAGGCTGACGAACCACTCGCCCGCGATGAGCGGCCGGTATCCGCAGTCCGTGCCTTGCTGTCCGAGCAGTCGAGGTAGTACTCCGGGCGACGGGTGGGGCCCCAGGTGAAGACGACCCGCCTGCGGGCGTCGCGGCGCGGTCGCCGGGTCCGCGGTACCGGTCGGGCCGGTGATGGATCACGGCGTGCGGCCGGGGATCGGGACGTCGTACGTCCCTGTTTCCGGCGCCGATACGGTCGTAGGTCACCGACGGACGGTCGGCAGCTGCGGTGTCCATGGCGCGCCAGGCCCAGCAGATCGGAAAGGGCGGTGCCCGGAGATTCGGCATGCCCTGGCCGACGGTGACGCCGGCCAGGGGCCCTCGACGCGATGGGGCTGTGTGTCAGCCGTCGGACTCCGACGACGGGAGGTAGGCGCCCGGTACGTCGTTGGGCGCGTAGATCTTGCTGTCGCCGGGGTACGGCTTGGTCCAGTTGTGGGTCTGGTACCAGGTGTAGCGGTTCATCTGGGTGGGGTTGGCGTAGTCCGGTACGGCGTGCGGGCCGGTCAGCCGCTGGTGCGACGCCCAGGTCTTCCACTGGGCCGCGACCGTCTTCTCGGCCGCCGGCACCGAGACCGTCGTCGGTGCCGCCGCCGCCCTGGTGTCCTGGGCCGCCGGAGTGTCCGAGCCGCAGGACGGCTGGGGGCTCACGCCGAGGGTCAGCGAGGTCCGGTTGGGGACCGCCGTGAACGGGGTGTCGTCGGCCTTCTTCGTGAACGCCCCGTACATCGGGGTGGCCGCGCTGTCGAGCTGGTTCATCGGGTGGATCCCGAGGATCTGCTCGATGGTGCGGACCATGGTGATCTGCGAGTAGTAGTGGTCGTCGACCGTGCCGTGCTTGGCGTACGGGCTGATGACCTGGACGGGGGCGCGGTGGCCGTCGACGTGGTCGAGGCCGGCCTGGGAGTCGTCCTCGACGACGAAGATCGCCGAGTCCTTCCAGTCCTTGCTGTGCGTGATCTCGTCGACCATCCGGCCGACCGCGAGGTCGTTGTCGGCGACCTCGGCGGCCGCGTTCGCCGGGCCGCCCGTGTGGTCGTTGGAGAACCAGAACATGTTCAGGTTCGCCGGGCCGTTCTTCTCGAAGTCCTGCTTCCAGATCTGCTCTTTGTAGATGTCCGGGACGTCGAGGTCGAACAGCGGGAAGCCCTGCACCGACACGTTGTTGAGGGAGGGGATCGCCGAGCCCGTCTTGATGGGGTAGGCGGTCTGCGCGCCGGTCGCGGCCATGTTCTTGCTGTCGCAGTACAGGTTCTGCCAGCTCGCGCCGGACGGCTTGGTCTCCAGCGACTGGAACTCGCCGAAGTCCTTGACGGTCTTCCCGGCCGCCTGCGCGCCGGTCCAGATGAAGCCGGCCTTCTGGTGGCCGAGGACGTCGTTCTCGGTGTCGTAGCTGCGCGTGTACTCGCCGGCCGAGGACTCGGTGTACTCCGGGTTGTCCGACTGCATCAGCCAGTTGTGGCCCTCGGCGGAGTTGGTGCCGATGTCGTAGAAGTTGTCGTAGAGCCCGAACTGCTGGGCCAGCGCGTGCTGGTTGGGCGTCACGTTCTCGCCGAACTGGGTGAGCGAGGAGTTGCCGTTGCCCTGCGGGAGGTCGCCGAAGACCTGGTCGTAGGTGCGGTTCTCCTTGACGAGCAGGAACACGTGCTTGATCGTCGAGGGGTCGCCGAGCCGCGCCGGGACCGGGACAGCCTTCGCGTGACTCTTGCCCTTGGCCGTGCTGACCGAGCCGGCCGTCCAGCCGTTCTGCTTGAAGACCTTGGCCGTCTGTGACCTGACGACGAGGTCGCTCGGCAGCGTGAACTGCGTCAGGCTCGACGTCGTGTCGTGGGTGTTGTGGCCGGCGGCGTCGGGGCGGAGCGCGTCGATGCCACGGGTGTTGGAGACGACGACCGTCTTGCCGACGGTGGTGATCCCCGAGGGGAAGTAGTCCGTGGGGAGCAGGCCGACGTAGCGGGCGGGCTGCTGCGGGGAGGTGTAGCGGTAGACGGCGACCGCGTTGGCGCGGCCGAGCGTCACCAGCAGCCGGCCGTCGTCGGTGAGCGTCACCGCGTTGGGCTCGTAGCCGACCGATGCCTCGGGCCACGGCTGGGTGGCGATGGTCTGGACGACCTTGTCCTTGCGGGTGTCGATGACCGACACGCTGTTGTCGGCGGTGTTGGTGACGAACACCGCGCCCTTCTTGGCGTACACAGCGGTCGGGTGCAGTCCTACGGCGATGGTGCCGACGGCGGCGGACGGGTCCGCGGTGTCGATGACGCTGACCGTGCCGGTGGTGCTGGCGCCCGTGTTCGGATTCGCCGGCACGTCGGTGCCGTAGGAGTTGATGGTGGTGTCGCCGGCCTTCGCCGGGCGCCCGCCCTCGTTGCTGACGTACAGCTTGCCGCCGACCAGGGCGATACCGCGCGGGGCGGTGCCGACTGCCCAGCTCTGCTTGATGGTTCCGGTCGCCGCGTCGATGGCGACCACCTTGTTCTGGCCGTTGACCGCGGAGTACACGGTGGAGCCGTCGGCGGAGAACACGGCCGCGCCCACCAGCGCCTGCTTGGCACCGTCGGCCGCGATCGGGACGGCCGTCGGGCCGGAGAGGGTGCCGTCTGCGTTGACGGTGAACTTGGTGTAGCCGCCCGCCTGCCCCAGCCACAGCTGCTTGCCGTCGGGCGAGTACGTCGGGCCTTCCTGGCCGACGGCACCGCTGCTGATGCGCAAGTCGTCGGCCGCGGAGGTGCCGATCTTCTGCTTCACCTGACCGGTGGCCAGGTCCATGACCACCAGGGATGCGTCACCGTCGGCGACCGAGGCCGCGAGGCGGGTGCCGTCCGGGCTGACCGTCGACGACATGATCTTGCCGTCGTTGAGGACGGTACGGCTGCCGTACGGCTTGATGTACTGGTCGCTGGAGATGACCTGGCCGTTGGCGGTGGTCTGGCCGACCTGCTGGGTGCCGAACTGGTACGTCGAGGCGACCGCGGTGCCCGTGACACCGAGGGTGACGGCGATACCCGTCGTCACCAGCAGTGCACGGCGACCGACGTGTCTGCCGAAGAGGTTGACCTGCTTCTTCTCGTTGATCCGACGCTGGCGGGTTACCTGCACGGAACTGTTCCCTTCAGTGGGTGTCGAGCAACTCGACATTGCCGTCGAACTGCCACAGCGGATTGGGGGCGTCACCGGTCGAAGTCCGCACCAGGAAGTAGCCGTTGACCTCCTTGGGACCGTCGCCGTCCGCCACGAACCGCCCGTCCGAGGTGATGTCGAGCTGGTAGATCGCCGTCCCCGTGACCGCGACCCCGGGGAGATGCCAGCTCACGACGCAACGCCAGTCGTTGCCCGCGCCCTCCTGGGCGGCCTGGCCGTCGCTCTTGGTGCACGCCGCCGTGGTCCGCAACTGGGCCTCGGTGACTGCGGGCCGGTGGAGTTGCCGCGTCTGGAGGCGATAGAGGTGCGCGAACACCGTCGCGAGGGACTTCTGCACCTTCTCCTGCTCGATCCCGGAGCCCGTCGACGGTGTCGCCACGGCGACCGCCCCCACGGTGACGGCGGTCAGCGCGGCCAGCGGCAGCAGCCCGAGGGTGATCGCGCGGCGCCCGGAACCGTCGTAGGCCGGGTTGGTGAAGTCGCGCCGTACGAACAGCACATAGGCCAGCGCGGTCGCGAGTACGGCCCACACCAGGCTGACCGCGATGCCGATCAGGAGCGGGGCGAGCTGGGCCGGGCCGGTGAACAGTCCGTTCCAGGCGATGAAGGCGTAGCCGGGCAGGGCGAGGCGCACCGCGACGGGCAACGGCAGCATCTGGGCGACCTGCATCGCCAGCGCGACCAGTACGGGCAGCAGCAGTCCCATCGAGGAGCGCCCCAGCGCGACCGACCCGAGGAGTCCGATCGCGGCGAGGGCCAGGGTCGGGGCGAGGGCACAGAGCCAGGCGAGCAGGACCTGACCGGCCGCGTCCCCCGGCGCCAGCAGGTGACCGTCGAGGCCGACCAACGGCTGGTTGCCGACCGCCACGAGCCCGCCGGCCGCGCTGGAACAGGCCATCCCGGCCACCAGAACGAGGATGACGGTGAGGCTGGCCAGCGACTTCGCCACGAAGATCCGCGCAGGCGAGCGGACCGCCACCAGCAGATGACGCCAGGTGCCGAGCCGGTCCTCGGAGGCGAACACGTCACCGGCGACCAACGACGTCAGCAGCGGCAACGCCCAACTGCCCGCGAAACCCAGCATCACCAGCGGTCCTGCCCACCCCGTGGCGTGCATCCAGCGGCCGAAGAGAGTGTCGGAGGGGAGCGTGCTCTGCCCGCTGACCCCGGCCACGAAGAGCGCCGGCGCGACCCAGCACACGAGAACCAACAGGCGGATCCGCCACTGCGAGACCAGCTTGACCAGCTCGAAACGGTAGCTGCGCGCGACCGGGACACGGCGGGCTACGGCGGCCTGTTCGGCGACAACGGTCGCGGTCACCGGTCGGCCTCCTGCTGCTCCGTGAGCGCGAGGAACGCGGTCTCAAGGGGCGACACCACGGGGGCGAGCTCGCGCACCGCGATGCCCGACCGCACGAGACCCGCCACCAGTTCGTCGAGGGCGGGCACCATCGCGCGCACGACGAACACCTCGGCGTCCTGCCGTGCCTCGACGTCGTCGACGACCCGAACCCCGCCCGCCTCGGCGGCAATCACGCGCGCGGCCCGCGGATCGGAAGTCCGCAACCGGTACTCGAGTTCACGACTCTCGGCGGCCAGCTTGCTCAACGGGCCGGAGAAGACGACCCGTCCGGTGGCGAGGATGGTGACCTCGGAGCACAGCGCCTCCACATCGTCCATACGGTGGCTGGAGAGCACCACGCTGGTCCCGTCGGCGGCGAGCCGGGTGAGGACACCGTGCACTTGTCTCTTGCCCGCCGGATCAAGGCCGTTGGACGGTTCGTCGAGCACGAGCAGACGGGGCTTGGTGAGCAGGGCGGCGGCGAGCCCGAGCCGCTGGCGCATACCGAGCGAGAAGCCGCGGGCCCGGTCGTCGGCGACATCGGTGAGCCCGACCTGGTCGAGCACGTCGTCGATCCCCGCCGTCCGCGCGTCATGGCCGCGGAGAGCGGCCAGCGCGGCGAGGTTCTGCCGGGCGGTGAGCGAGGGATAGAGACCGGGCCCGTCCACGAACCCGGCGACCCCGTCGGGAGCGGCGAACGCCCGCCCGACCGGCGTACCGAGAATCTCCAGGCGGCCGCTGTCGGCGACGGCCAGGCCCAACAGGAGCCCGAGCAAAGTCGTCTTGCCGGCCCCGTTCGGCCCGACCAGACCGTGGATCTGTCCCTGCGTCACGTCCAGATCGACGCCGTCGAGCGCGACGACGTCGCCGAAACACTTGGTGACCTCGCCGGCCCGGACCGCGTGGAGTCTCTCCATGTGCCCCTTCTTTCGAATCCTCAGGGACCCTAGGGGCACCACACATCACACACACAGACAGCCGTCTGAACGCCCAGGAAACGGATCGTCAAGTCGTCGGCAAGCCGGGTGAAGGAACGGTCAACCTGCCCGCAACATCAGCCCGATCCCGGCCACGAGCAGTACGGCGGCGGCGATACGCGGCGCCCCGAACCGCTCCTTGAAGAACACGGCACCGATCGCCGCGCCGACGATGATCGACGACTCGCGCAGGGCGGCGACAGGGGCGAGTTCGGCGCGGGTCTGGGCCCACAGGACGAGGCCGTACGCGGTCACGGACAGGGCCGCGCCGAGGAAGCCGACGGCGGCGAACGGCCGTAGCTTCGTGACGAATTGGCCCCGCCAGCGGTGCAGTGCGTACGCCGGGACGACCAAGCCCTCCATCCCCATCAGCCAGGCGATGTACCCGAGCGAGGTCCCCGAAGCGCGCACGCCCAGTCCGTCGACGACGGTGTACGCGGCGATCGACACCCCCGTCGCCAACGCGGCCCCGATCGCGGGCCAGTTGGGCCGCCGCCCGCGCATTCCCCACAGGGCGACGCCGGTCAGGCCCGTGCACGACAGGACGATGCCGGCGGCGGCCCAGGCGTTCGGCACCTCGTGGGCGAAGACGGCGGCGAGGACGGTCACGAGGAGGGGCGCTGTGCCGCGCGCGATGGGGTAAGCCTGCCCGAAGTCCCCCAGCCGGAAGGACTTCATCAACAGCACGAAGTACACGACGTGGATGACCGCCGACACGATCAGATACGGCCACGCCTCGGCCGCCGGGAACGCGGCGAACGGCGCCAACGCCAACCCGATCACCGTCCCGCCGCCCGCGATGAGCGTGAACCCGACGAGCTTGTCCGTGATGCGGTGGGCGAGGGCGTTCCAACACGCGTGGGTGACGGCGGCGAGGAGGACGGCGGCGGCGACCTCCGGAGTCACGAGGACTGCTCGCGCACATCCACCAGGGTGGCACCGGCGTGCGCGACGAGTTCCTTGGGCTCCATGGGGAACACGGCGTGCGGATTGCCTGCGGCGGCCCATACGACGTCATGCGCGAGCAACGACCGATCGGCGAGCACGCGAGTCTTCGTACGATGCCCAAAGGGGGGCACGCCACCGATGGCATACCCGGTCGTCTCCCGTACGACGTCCACCTTGGCCCGCGTGACCTTCTCGACTCCGAGTTCCCGTCGGACGAGGTCCACATCCACGCGGGACGCCCCGTCCATGAGCACCAGGACCGGAACCCCGTCCGCCGCGAAGATCAACGACTTGCAGATCTCACTCAACTCGCATCCGATCGCGGCGGCGGCCTCGGCTGCGGTACGGGTGGCGTCCGGGAAGCGCCGAATACGACCGAGCAGGTCCCCTAGCCCCAACTCCCGTAGCGCCTCGGCGAATCGGGGGTTGGCGCCGGTGTTGTCGTCTTCGGTGTTGTTCATGCTCATGCAGGCACGGTAGCGGTGGGTGTACTGGGCCTGCGACTGAGTTCCGACCGTCGGACCGCCCGCTTCTTGGCCAGTGTCGGGATTGCGTGAGCCGAGTAAAGGGCGCTCCCTGCGGTCGCGTCGGCTACGCCGATTCCGCTCCGCTCCACCCTTGACTCACCTCACACAATCCCGTTTCAGAAGCGAGCGAGCGGCCCCGAGGGATGGGTGACCAAGGGATGAACCCCCTTGCCTGTACTGCGTTCCGGGCCGGAGCGGAGGGCGCGCTCGCGCCTCGCCAGCACGCCGGGCCGGCTCAGCGGCCAACCCCGAGTGGGGGGAGGGGGGTACGGGTGGGGGCCGACCCCATGGGCGTGCACGCAACTCCGGGCCGGGGGCGAGGGGACGCGCGCTGGCGTCTCGCCTGCACGCCGGGCCGGCTCAGCGGCTACCGGCCGGTGGGGACTTACTGCGCAAGAGACCAAGAGACCAAG